>CAZHWA010000584.1:0-1895 GCA_964536175.1 uncultured Terricaulis sp.
CCAAAGAGCGAGCGATCGTACTCGACCGGCGAATGTCTGTTCTTGGGATTAAACAGCATTCGAGACGCCGGGAGCAGTCCCGTCATTCGACCACGAGCACGCCGGGGCGCGGCGCCCAACCCGCCTCCGTGTTCACAAAGTACCGCTCAAGCTCGGGCTGCAGGCGGATCAACGTTTCGGGCGAAGCATGGCCCAGCAGTTGTGATCCTGCGAGCAGGCGCGATAGCGCGCCGGCGTCAAACGCGAATGGTCCGGATTCCAAATAGAAGCCGAGCAGCGCGAAGACGAGGCCCGGCACGTGCGCATCGTGGCTGGCGTTGAAGGTCGCGAGCAGGGGTGTTGCGTCAATGAGATGGGACATGGTGGGTTGAGCTCCTATCGAACAGGTTCAAAGCCGGACAGGTCGGACGCTCGCGGCCCGTTTGGTTGAACCGTGGGGCGAAATCACAAGAAGCCCTCATCGTTTGTCATCTCTGTCGTATCCGGTTGACACGGCTCAGGTGCAGTTAGCCGGCAACGACGTCTCTGTACTCGGGATGGGTGTCGGCGAAGTGCACCATGAATGGACAGGTCAACTCCGCTTTGCGCCCGCTTTGACGCAACAGCTCGAACGTGCCGTGCGCAAGCGCCGTGGCGATGCCTTGGCCCGAGAACTCCGCCGGAACTTCCGTATGGACGAACACGAGCTTGTTATCGGCGGCAGCGCGGTAATAGGCGGCGGCGATCGCCTTATCGTGAATGGATCGCTCGAAGCGATGCTGCGCGGCGTTCTCCCTGACCTCTGCATCGATTGGCAGGGGCGAGGCCGTTGGCTCTATGGCGGCCTCATCGCGCGCCAACGCCGCCTGCACCGCCGGGCGTTGCTCCATGCGCCATTGCAGTTTGAGCAAGGGCTCCGGCGTCTCGACACCAAACTTATCGGCCCAGCGCAGCATGACGTAAAGATAACAATCCGCCACAGTTAGCTCATCACCGAACAGGTATTCGCCCTGCAATTGTTTGGCGGCATAGACGAGCAGATGCGAGATCTCCTCGCGCGCCTTCGCCTTCTGCTGGTCCGTGCCGCCGTGCCACATCGGCTTGAAGGCGCGATGGATCTCCGTCGAGATGAAAGCCAGCATCTCGAGTTGCCGCGTGCGCGACAGCGTCCCGTTCCGACGAATCTGCGGGTATCTTTCTGAGATCCAGTCCAGCACGGCGATGTTCTCGGTGAGAATCTCGCAATCGTCGAGCAAGAGGGCTGGCACGTAACCCTTCGGGTTGATGGTCCGGAAATCCATGCCTGAGGCGGTCACCTTCTTCTTGATGTCCACGGCCTCGGCTTCGAAGACCGCGCCGACTTCAAGCAAGGCAATCATGTCAGACAGGCTGCATGCTCCCGGGGCGAAATAGAGCTTCAACATTGTCCTGTTCCCTTGAATTCGATGTGATGTCAGTCCGGCGTGATCGATCGGCGCAGCCAATCGCCAAATGTGAGTGAGCCGAGGCGGGCCTCTGGGCCGGGGATGAGCGACTGATCGTTCAGCTGGGCGCCGAAATAGCGTGCGCGTGCATCAGCGATGACCTGGCGCGGATCGTCGCGCGCGTTCAGGATCTCCCGCGCCAGTTCGTCGATCGGTATGGCTTCTGGCCCCCCGATCTCCAGCGTTGCGTTGAGCGGCGCGCCCAGCGTGATGTCGGCGAGCGCAGCGACGACCTCGTCCGAGACGATTGGCTGCATCAGAGCTGGCGACACTCGGTACACATTGCCGTCGAGCGCGTCTTTAGCGACACGCTCGACGAACTCGAAGAACTGGGTCGAGAGCAGGATCGAGTAGGGGACGCTGGAATCCTTGATGAGATCCTCTTGTGCCACCTTAGCGCGCATGTAGCCGCTATCTGTCATGCGGCGCGCC
>CAZHWA010000585.1:0-1894 GCA_964536175.1 uncultured Terricaulis sp.
CCATAAGGGCGATGTCATCGTCACTTCCACTTCGAGCCCGCCTTCAGCCACGCGCCGCCTCATCGCGATGGTAGGCCTCGACGATGTGGGCGACGAGGCGGTGGCGCACGACATCTTGTGCGGCAAACCGGATCACTTCGACGCCTGGAATCGACTCCAGGATGGCGATGGCGTGGGCGAGACCGGATTGATCGGGGCGCACCAGGTCGATCTGGGAGGGATCGCCTGTAACAACCATGCGCGATCCTTCGCCGAGGCGCGTCAGCACCATCTTCATCTGCAGGATTGACGCGTTCTGTGCTTCATCAACAATCACGAACGCGTTCGAGAGCGTACGCCCGCGCATGAAGGCGAGCGGCGCGACTTCGATTTGCCGCCGTTCGCGTCGCGCCTTCAAATCGTTCTCATTCATCTGACTGCGGAAGGCGGCCCAGATCGGCTGGAGATAGGGATCGACCTTTTCGGCCAGATCTCCCGGCAAATAACCGAGCTTCTCGCCCGCTTCGACCGCGGGGCGCGTCACTACAATACGATCGACGCGCTCCTGCTTGAGTGCCTCCACCGCCGCCGCGACCGCAAGGAATGTCTTGCCCGTTCCTGCCGGACCGACGCCAAAGATAAGATCGAGCGACTCGTCGCGCAGCGCTTCGACATAGTGCACCTGGCGCGGCGTCCGCAGTGTAAGCCCGCCGAGCTGCGGCAACATCATGGGCCCGGGCGTATCGGTCTGTCCTTCCGAAAACGAGATGGCCGCCAGCACGTCGCCTTCGCGGATCCGCCCTTTGCGGCGCGCCAGCTCGGCGAGCGCATCGACGATGCGCTGCACGCGATCGAGCTCGCCTTCGCCGCCCTGGCGAGCGCGCGCGGTGAGCCGATCGCCCTGTGCGTCAAGCGTGACGCGATAGGATGGCGCGCCTCGCGGCGCGCTCGGGTCGCGGAACGCTTCCTGGATGTGGGCGAGATGGCGATGCAAAGGGCCAAATACCGCTTGCGCCACGCTGGCGTCCGCGAGCGTGATGACGCGGGTGAGATCGGTTTGATTCACGCAGGCTCCAGCGTTCGCTCCAGGCGCGCGCCCGTGAGCGAATTCTGTGATGCCGCGAGAATGCGCACGGGTACAAGCTCGCCCGGCTCTGCGCATGTATCGTCGAAATGCACGGCCTGAAGATATGGCGAGCGCCCGTGTCTCTGACCAGGCTTGCGGCCCGGCCCGGTGACCAAGACAGGCAGAACCCGGTCCACCTGCGCCGCATTGAACGACCGCTGCTGCTCGGAAAGGAGCGTCTGCAGCCGCGCCAGACGCTCGGCTTTGATCTCTTCGCCGACCTGGCCATGCATTGCGGCCGCCGGCGTACCTGGCCGGGGCGAATATTTGAACGAGAACGCCGAAGCGAAGCCGATATCGCGCACCAACTGCAAGGTCGCCTCGAAATCTTTCTCGGTCTCGCCAGGAAAGCCGACGATAAAGTCCGTCGACAGCGCGATGTCCGGCCGTGCGGCCCGCAGCCGCTGGACGGCCCCGCGGTAATAGGCGGCGTCATGCTTGCGGTTCATGGCCCTTAGGATGCGGTCCGAGCCTGATTGCACCGGCAGGTGGAGGTACGGCATCAGCTTCGCCTCTTCGCCATGCAGCGCAATCAGTTCATCGGTCATTTCGCTCGGATGTGACGTGGTGTAACGGAGGCGCTGAAGCCCATCGATACGCGCCAAGGCGCGTAGCAAGTCGGCGAAGCTCGTAGTCCCGCCGTCCGGCGCGAGGCCATGATAGGCATTCACATTCTGCCCAAGCAACGTGACTTCCCTGACGCCCTGCTCCACCAGATCCTGTGCTTCAGCCAAAATGTCCGATACGGGCCGCGAGAACTCCGCCCCCCGCGTGTACGGCACAACACAG
>CAZHWA010000586.1:0-1892 GCA_964536175.1 uncultured Terricaulis sp.
GAAGCTGACGTTCTACCTCTGAACTATGCCCGCGAACCGGTTGAGCGATAACGAAAAAACGCCGGCATGCAAGAGAGCAGATCGACATTTGTTGCAGCGCTTGTTGCAGCCGGTGCGCGGAATGTTCTCATCTTCAGCTGGCGGCGAGGGAGTACGCCGCGCTGAAGCAGCCGATCACGAATAGGCCGGTTGAGGAGATCGCGGCGGAGACCGCGGCAATCTGATATAAGCGGCCCATGGCGAAGCCTAGATTTTCGCCGTGCTCTTCGTGACGCTCGACCTCCTGGTGGTCGCCATAAATGTTAAAGAAGATTTCACCGCCGAAGTCGTGCACGTATCGGACACACTCGGCGTGCAACTGGCTGAGCTGGAAGTGATGCGCTGGTGACAATCAGCCAGAGACGCCGGCGCAAAAGCGACGAATGTCTGCTTGATGTGCAGCGTCCGCAAGTCCGCGCAGCTCAGCCTCCAGCCGTTCGCCAAAGCGGTCCGGATCGAGACGCGCCGCCATCGCCCGGCAGCGCCACATGTCATTCCACCGCTTGTTGTGGTGGTAGAAGTTCGAGATCTCCCAGTAGCGGCGCGGGACATACTCTTCATAGAGGCCGCGCTTCTTCATCTCGGCGCCGTAGGTTTCGAGCATATAGCGGAAGCTGTGCTCGACGCGCTCGCCGTTTCGATCTGTCGAGAATCGATACTCCATCAGGCCCTTGCCGCTCGTGGTCGTGAGGCGTCCGCCGGACATGATGAATCGCAGCAGCCAATCGGTATCCTCCGAGCGATGCAGCGTTTCGTTGAAGGGACCCACCCGACGGTAGCTTTCGGTGGCTGTCATCGACGCCCAAAGATAGGCCCTGAACTCGCCGCTCAGGATGTGCGTGATGGGATCGCTGAGGTAGCGGTCGAAGCTGTAGATGACGCTGTTCAGGTAAAACGGGCTGAACAGCATCATGTAAGGGTTCGCCGGCGTACAGCGTTCCGCGGCGTTCGACAGCATCAGCGCGTCGTATTGCAGCTCAAGCTTCTCAGGTCCGTAGGCGTCATCGGCGTCGAGCCAGGTCAGGTGGTCATAGAGCGCATTGGCGACGATCGTGTTGCGCGCGGCGGCGACGCCGCGGTTCGGCGTGCGGATGAGGCGCACGAGGCTCGGAAACATCAGCGCATAGGAGAGCGCAATATTGGCCGTCGTGTCGGTTGAACCGTCATCGACGATTAGAATTTCGTACGGCAGCCGGATGGTCTGTGAAAGCGCGCTGTCGAGCGCCCGTTCAAGCGTCTTCCGTCCGTTGTAGGCTGGAATCCCGATGGTGATCCCACGCATGTTGCGCACTCCTGGAGAATTTGGCGATCTCCGCTTCCCATCGGCCATAGATGGCGTTGGCGGAATACTGTGAAACGTAAATCCGAGCGGCCGAGCCGAGCCGGGCCCGCCGTTGTTCATCGCCGATCAGGGCGCCGATCGCCGTGGCGAGATCCTGCGCCGATCTTTGCGCCACCAGCACGCCGTTGGCGTCGTCATGGATCAGCGTGTTGACGCCGGAGCAATCGGCGAAGCCGATTGACGGGAGGCCGACCGACATCGCTTCGGTCAGGGTGAGGCCCCAGCCTTCGTAGACGGAGGGAATGACGAAGATGTCCGACTTCGCCATTTCGGCCACGGGCTCTGAGGTGAAGCCGCGCATGATGACGTTGCGCTGCAGCCGATGGCGCCGGATGCGCGTCCGCAGCGCTTGATCCTCGGGGCCGCGGCCGAACAGATGCAGCTGCCAATCCGGATGGCTGCGTGCGACATGCGCGAAAGCGTCGATCAGCAGCGCGAAACCCTTTTGCGGTTCGAGCCGGCCGACAGCGACCACGCGATTGCGTACGACGCCATCATGGCGATGACGCCC
>CAZHWA010000587.1:0-1886 GCA_964536175.1 uncultured Terricaulis sp.
ATTGCGTGGCGGTCAGGATCGAATGCGCGCCGGCGAGCGCCGCGAGCCGCCCCTCGAACGCCTTGCGCAATACGTGGCGATCGCCCTCGCGTTTGAAGGTCTGCTGGGCGATGCCTTGCACGATCGCCAGCGTGTTCTTCACCCGATGGTTCAATTCGTCGAGCAAGAGCTTGCGGTGATCCTCGGCCATGCGCCGTTCGTGAATATCGATCACCGTGCCGATGTGGCCGAGATAGACGCCCTGGTCGCTCATGCGCGGACGGCCCGCGCCGAGGCACAAGCGATACTCGCGGTCATGGCGGCGGATGCGCAGCTCGATCTCGAACGGCGCCGCCGCGCGCGCGGCGGCGCGGATCGTTCGTTCCGTGGCCTCCGCGTCATCGGGATGCACCGTCGACACCCAGCCAAAGCCCAGCCCCTGCGTCTGGTCGAGACCGGTGAACGTGGCCCAGGTCTCGTTCAGGAACGAGCAGCCGCCGTCGCGCTCGGTCACCCAGATCATCACCGGGGCATGATCGGCCATTTTGCGAAAGCGCGCCTCGCTCTCGCGCACCGCCGCTTCGGCGCGCCGGCGTTCGGTCATGTCGTAGAAATAGCAGACGACGCCATAGGCGCCGTTGGGCAGGCGCACGCGCTCCAGCTGCCAGTCGTAGGATTCCACCTCGTCGATGTCGGCGCGCCGCTCGACCGTGTCGGCCGAGTGATAGCGCTCGCCTGTCGCCATGGTGTGACGGAAGCGTCCCAGCGCCTCCTCAGCAAAATCGGGAGGCCATATTTTGCGCAAGGCGGCGTCGAAATCGTGGCCGATCAGCGGACGCACGTTCTCGAATACGGCCTGCGCGCCGGCGCTAACCTCGGCGATGCGGAACTGATCGTCGATCAGATAGACGCCGAATGGCGCGTTCTTGATGAGATTATAGAAGGTGTCGTCCGATTCCGGCCGTTGGTGCACACCTTCCGCCAAAGTCGCCTCATCCCACGCGATTGGGCGCCGACGATACCCCAGCCCGGCCGAAAATCCACATGGAACTCGCCTCGCCGCTTCGCTTCGCAAGTCCGCAGTCATCCCGGTAAGGAGCGAGCGCGAGCGAAGCGCCGGGACGCAGTTGCACGCGCGCGTGAAGCACCCCTGGGTCCCGGCTCCGCGGCCGCTGCGCCGCCTCGGCCGGGATAACTCACCCCGCTGCCTACGTGACGGTCAGTAGCGCCGCTCGACGATGAAATCGACCGCGTCCAGAAGCACGCGCGCGCGCGGGCCGAACAGGGCGAGGTGGCGCTTGGCCTGTTGCGCGAGCATGGCGATGCGTTCGCGCGTAGCGGCCGCGCCGAGCGCCGTGACGAAGTTCACCTTGCCGCGCGCTTTGTCTTTGCGCACGGCCTTGCCGGTGTCGCGCACTACGCCTTCGGCGTCGAGCAGATCGTCCACCATCTGGAACGCAAGGCCGACATCGTGCGCGTAGCGCGACAGCGCGGTGCGTTCGTTCGCCGAGGCGCAGCCGATTGTCGCGCCGGCGTCGACCGAAAAGTTGATCAGCGCCCCGGTCTTCAACCGGTTCATGCGCGTGACCGCGATCAGGTCCGAACCGATCTCGGCCCCGGCCATGTCGGCGGCTTGTCCAGCCACCATGCCGAGCGGACCGGCCGCCTTGGCCAGGCCGGAAATCAGCTTGCAGCGCATCTGCGGATCGGAATGCGTGCCCGGATCGGCCAGAACTTCGAAGGCGAAGGTCAGAAGCGCATCGCCGGCGAGCAGCGCCGTCGCTTCGTCGAACGCGCGGTGCAGCGTCGGCCGGCCGCGCCGCAGATCGTCATCGTCCATGCACGGCAGGTCGTCGTGGATCAGCGAATAGGTATGCACGCACTCGATCGCGCAGGCCGCGCGCAAC
>CAZHWA010000588.1:0-1880 GCA_964536175.1 uncultured Terricaulis sp.
CAGATCATCGGTTTGCCCGCAGACGCCTCGCCCCTGCTCTATCGGGCTACACCGCAAGACAACATCGGCGCTCCCTTCCTGTGCGCGCCGGACGGCCCGCTGCTGATCGGCTATCAGGCGCGCGCGGACGGCGTCGTGCAGATCGTCGGCTTGAAGCAAGAGTTTCAGGTCGAGCTTCGCCCCGACGGTCAGACTGAAGCCGTGCCCTATTCGCCGGCGCAGGTCTGCGCGCGGCTGCAATTCCGGCGGAGCTGACATGACCGTGTACGCGCTGGCGCAATTGCGCATCCACGATCGCGAACGCTACGGCCGCTACATGGCGCGGTTCATGCCGGTGCTGGAAAAATACAACGGCAAACTGCTCGCCGCCGACGAAACCCCGCGTGTGCTCGAAGGCGAATGGTGGGACCGCAACAAGGTCGTGCTGATGCAATTTGCCGACGCCAACGCCTTCCGCGCCTGGGCCACATCGCCCGAATACACAGAGATCGCCGAAGACCGCAAAGCCGGCGCCGACGCCGTCGTGCTGTTGATCAAGGGCTTTGACGGCTGATCTAGACCGCCGGCGCCCTCGCCGCCCCGGCGCGAAGCGGCGATCTAACGCGCCGCAAATCTCAAAGTTAGAACATCTCTGCACCGCCGCGCCGCACGCGCGCCCTCCGGCGTACAAATGCGCGAACTCGTCAGCTGCGCTAAATCGCGGCCCGGCACGCTGATCTCATAATTGGACGAGTTTTCCTGTGCCGACAGGAGCGGCGCCTCCGTGCCCGCGGCGCGCAACGCATCCAGCACCGCCGCTGTCTGCCCGTCGCGCAGCTCGAACGTCATGTGCGTCACGCGCTCGGCATCGCCGAACGCCGAAATGCCCACGCTCTGGCCGCGTACGCTGATCCATCCCGTACGCCGCGTCACAGCGCCCTCTTCCAGCTCGCGCGCATCGGGTCCGAACAAATGCCAGTGCATATGCTGCGAGACGCGCGCGCTCAGCGCGCCCCAATCGTAGGCCCAGTCGCCGTAAGATGCCGGCGCCAGCGCTTCGACGATAATGCGCGCGACAACCTCTTCAGCGCGCGCATCTTCCTGCGCCGTCGCGGGAGTGTGAGCGCAAGATGCGGCAAACATGAAGGCCAACGTGAGAACGGACGAACGCATCATATCGGCTGCGCCCAATCCTCGACCGCCAATCCGCCAACCCGCGTGAATTCTCGTGCATTAAGAGTGGCGAGGCGCGCGCCGCGCCGGCGCGCCTGCGCCGCAATCAGTGCGTCGTAAGGGCCAATCGGGGTTCCTGCTTGCTTGAGCGCTGCGCGAATGTCGCCGGCCTCGCGCGCATCGTCGGCATCGAATGGCAGCACGTCGCTGACGCCAGTGAGAAACTTGGCAAGCGCCGCCTCGTTCTCCGCCCTTCGGCCGCTTGCAGCGATGCCAAACTCGAGTTCAAATAGCGCGACTGACGAAAGCACCACATGCTCGGCCTTCTCGAACTCTCCGCGAAGCCGCTCGACGATATGCGGCTGGCGTCTGTTCATGAAAAAAATGACGACGTTCGTATCGAGACACAGCACGGCGCTATTCGACCACGATGTCCTCGACTTCGATGAGATCGCTGTCATCGACGCCTTCGGGCAAAAACTCCGCAGCGCCGAGCGCATCCAGTTCGGTGCGCCATTTCGCGAAATCGAACTTCGGCGCCTCCAGCGGCTCGAGGATCACTTTATCGCCCTCGCGCCGCACCCGAACTTCTGTGCCGGGCATGCGATAGGCCTTCGGCAGCCGCACGGCTTGGCTGCGCCCATGCATGAAAAGTTTGGCGGTGTCCGAGTCGGCCATAATTGATATCTCCCAGTGATAGATATCATCGCCGGCAATAGCCGGCAAGC
>CAZHWA010000589.1:0-1877 GCA_964536175.1 uncultured Terricaulis sp.
GATGGGCGCAGTGATGGCGTGCATCGAAAGCTGGGTCATTGCTTAGATCGATCCCCCGGACGCGAGGCCGAGCCAGTAGGCGCCGGCGATGATGGAGACGATGGTGACTGCGCCCAGGCCGGACACGGTCATCCACGTTGCGCCGCGCAGGCGGTTGAGCACCAGGCGGCGCGACCAGTTCCAATAGGCCAGCATGCCAAGCGCCGCCAGTCCCGCCATCCAGACTGGCGCGTCGAACAGCCCGCAGCCGAATCCGGCGAGCGCAAATCCAAGTTCGGTTGCGGCGTGGGCGAACGGGTAGGGGCGGCGGCGCCTCGACATGAGAGCAAGCGTGCGCATGGCCGCGACATTAACGCTCGCGTCTTCAACCGCTACGGGCGCAGCGCCTGCATGAGCGCCGAGAGCGCGAAACCTAACCATGGGAACGCCAATCCGGAGGCGACGCCCAAGGCGATCGCGCCTGCATCTTGCTTGCCGATCAGACGTCGTCCGAACAGCACCTCGCCGAGCGCCCAGGCGCCGGCCCAGCCCACGAGCAAGAGCCCGTAGCCGACGTGAAGCGTGTACGCCGCATAGAACGCCGTCGTCCCGCCCACGATCATGCCCCAGAGTTGGGCCTTGGCCGTGGGAGAGAGATGGGGGAGGCGCATTACGCCCGCGCACCCTCTCCCCCGCGAGGGGGAGAGGGCAGGGTGAGGGGGTGGCGAGAGGTCACGAGGCTTCGCTCGCGACTGCGCATGCGCCCATCGTGTGCTCCGGGAGCAGCCGCGCGCCGCGTGCAAACCGCACTTGGACGTCCTGCGCCTGCTCGGTGCGCCCGCGCCAGATTTCGGGGCGGAGCGTGCAACCCAGAGTGAAATTGTCTTCTACGCCAAGTTCGCCTTGGTTATTGATGTAATGCACTGCGTAGCCTTGCTCGATCATCCAGCGCCCGACATTGACTATTTCCGCGCCCTGGCGGGCGTGGCATTCCACGAGCGGCCGACCGAAAGAATCTTGGGGCCGTTGGCTTCGAATTGAGTATTTCTGGACGCATTGAACAATTGAGTCGGCAAGCAGCTCCGCTAGCTTTGCGCGCGCTTGTTCGCCGCATGTCGTCAGCTCTTCAACAACACGGCAAGTTTGATCGCGTTCAGGCGCATCGACCGCGTAAAGGCGCATCGAGAAGTCGCCAAGTGCGAATGTATCGCCGTCATAGACGTCCGCAGCGTCTACGTAGCCAAGATGCGTATGCGCCCGTACTTGACCGCCGAGACCGATGGCGACGACCGCGAGCGTCGCCGTTGCGCCTGCGATGAACCCAATAATTGTCAAGATCGCAGGTCGCAGCGCTCGCTCAAGCCGTTCCCCCGGCGATAATGCGATGAAGGCAAGCAGCGCCATTGCTGCGCAGGCGATGACATAGAATTCGGATAATTGCGGAATGAACTGCGCGATAGTTTCGGCGTTGCCTCTGAACGCCTGTACAATCGCCGCTTCGCTGAAATCCGCTCGATGCGCCCACGCGTCAGTTAGAGCTTGGCCTAGGCCGAACGAGTCATCGCCGTCGGCCTGCGTGAACCAGAACAGCGCGGCTAAGCCGGCTGACCAAATCGCTAGCCGGACGAGCGTGGGCCATTGCCGCGTGCTCAGCCAGAACAGCGCTAGGGCTACGACTAGCGCTAAGAGAGCCCACGTCATCGCCGCCCCCTCACCCTAGCCCTCTCCCCCTCGCGGGGGAGAGGGGACGATGGTGTCAGATCAGCTTGGCCATATGCACGGCGACGTCGGCCATGCGGCAGGAGAAGCCCCACTCGTTGTCGTACCAGGTGAGGATAGAGACGAAATTGCCGTCCATCACCTTGGTCTGGTCGAGATGGAAGATCGACGAGCGCGGA
>CAZHWA010000590.1:0-1872 GCA_964536175.1 uncultured Terricaulis sp.
CCTGCTCAACGCCTGCGAGCTGACCGGCCGGCGCCTTGAAGACATCAGGGTGGTGGTGAACGGCGCAGGGGCCGCGGGCTTATCCTGCATCGCGCTCATCAAGCAGCTCGGCGTGCAGCACGAGAACGTCATCGCGCTCGACCGCGAAGGCGTTATCTATCGCGGGCGCGAGAAAAGCATGGACCAGTTCAAAGCCGCTGTCGCCGTCGACACCAAAGCGCGTACGCTGCCCGCCGCCGCCAAGGGCGCGGACGTGTTCATGGGCCTCTCGGTGTCCGGCGCCATGACGCCGGAGATGGTCAAGGCGATGGCCAAGAAGCCGATCATCTTCGCCATGGCCAACCCGGACCCGGAGATTACGCCGGAAGAGGTGTACGAGGTTCGCAGCGACGCCATCGTCGCCACGGGACGCTCGGACTATCCGAACCAGATCAACAACGTGCTGGGCTTTCCCTACATCTTCCGCGGCGCGCTGGATGTGCGCGCGCGCACCATAAACGAGGAAATGAAGGTCGCGGCGGCGCGCGCTTTGGCCAACCTCGCCAAGCAGGACGTGCCCGATCAGGTCGCGGCGGCCTATCACGGACGGCGGCTGAAATTCGGGCCCGAATACATCATCCCGACTCCGTTCGACCCGCGGCTTATCTCCGAAATCCCGCCCTACGTGGCGCAAGCTGCGATGGATACCGGCGTCGCGCGCAAGCCGATCGAAGACATGGAGGTCTACAAGCATTCGCTGGCGCAGCGGCTCGATCCGACCGCGGCAATGATGCAGCGGATACAGACCACCGTGCGGAGGAAGCCGCGAACCATCGTGTTCGCCGAAGGCGAAGAGCCGGGCGTGATTCGCGCCGCCTACTCCTTTCAGGAGCTGGGCCTCGGCCGCGCCATCCTGGTTGGCCGCGAAGACATGGTGCGCGCCAACATGAAAGACCTCGGCGTGCCGGCGTCGGCCGAACTCACCGTCGTCAACGCCCGGCTTTCCGAACACAACGAGACCTACGCCGAGCATCTTTACAAGCGCCTGCAGCGCTTCGGCTACTTGCTGCGCGACGTGCAACGGCTGGTCAATCTCGACCGAAACGTGTTCGCCGCCTGCATGGTGGCGTGCGGCCAGGCCGACGGGCTGGTCACCGGCGTCACGCGCAATTATGCGACTGCGCTGGACGATGTCGTCAAGGTAATCGACCCGCAACGCGGCGAACGCGCAATGGGCATGACCATCGTACTCTCGCGTGGGCGTACGCTGTTCATCAGCGACACCTCGGTTTCCGAGTTTCCCAATCCCGAAGAGCTGGCGCAGATCGTCATGCAATCGGCCCGCATGGCCCGCCGGTTCGGCGCGACACCGCGGGTGGCGCTCATCTCCCATTCGACCTTCGGCAATCCACAGATGGAACGATCGGAAAAAATCCGCGCCGCCGTCACCATTCTGGATCAGCGCGAAGACATCGATTTCGAATACGAAGGCGAAATGAACGTCGATGTCGCGCTCAATCCCGACATGCGCGAGCTCTACCCATTCTCGCGCCTCTCCGACGCGGCGAACGTGCTGGTCATGCCCGCGCTGCACTCGTCGTCGATCGCCACAAGCCTGCTCACCACCGCGGGCGGCGCCACCGTGATCGGCCCGATTCTCACCGGCCTCGCGCATCCGATCCAGATCGCGCCGCTGGGCAGCGCAGTGTCGGACATCGTCAGCTTCGCCACCCTGGCTGCGTTCCAGGCGGCCGAAACCAAGCCCCGGCGTTAGGCCGGCGCGGCCACCTCCTCTTCATCCCTCTTCGCCTCCGGCGGCGGCGATTTGCGCATGATGACGAAAGCAAGCACCAGCGCCGCTATGCCGATCACACCGGAATAAATAAAGAAGGT
>CAZHWA010000591.1:0-1863 GCA_964536175.1 uncultured Terricaulis sp.
TGCCGATGACGGCGATGATCGGAACCTTCGCGAGCGAGTGCTCGCGCACCTTGTACCCAACCTTTTCGTTGCGCAGATCAAGTTCGACCCGCAGGCCGGCGCGCCGCAACGCGTCGGCCGCGTCCTGCGCATAGCTGTCCGTCTCAGACGTGATAGTGGCGAGGACAACCTGCACGGGCGCCAGCCACATCGGCAAAGCGCCGGCATAGTGCTCGATCAACACACCGATAAAACGCTCCAGAGACCCCAGGATGGCGCGATGCAGCATGACGGGACGGTGTTTTTGACCGTCCTCGCCGACATAAGCCGCATCGAGCCGCTCGGGCAGTACATAGTCCAATTGCAGCGTGCCGCATTGCCAGGTACGGCCGATCGCGTCGCGCAAATGGAATTCAAGCTTCGGGCCGTAAAACGCCCCCTCATTGGCGATGCGCTCGACCTGAACGCCAGCGAGATTTGCGGCTTCCTCAAGCTTGTCTTCCGCGACCGTCCATTGCTCGTCTGTGCCGAAGCGCTTGTCTGGCCGCAGCGCGAGCTTCACTGAATGCAGATTGACGCCGAAGTCGGCGTAAACCGAATTCAACAATTCTATGAATGCTCTGGATTCCTCGACAATCTGATCGTCCGTGCAGAAGATATGCGCGTCGTCCTGACTCATCTGGCGCACGCGCAGAAGACCGTGCGTTGATCCTGAGCTTTCGCAGCGATGCAGCCCTTCGAACTCCGCCATGCGGATCGGCAGATCGCGGTAGGAGCGCTGGCCGTGGTTGAAAATCTGCACGTGGCACGGGCAATTCATCGGCTTGACGGCCATGACCTCGCCTTCGTCCGTTTCGCAGACGAACATGCTGTCGTGGAATTTTTCCCAATGGCCTGATTTTTCCCAGAACGACTGCTCCAGGATTTGCGGCGTCTTTACTTCGACGTAGCCCACCGCCTCGATGCGCCGGCGCATATAGGACAAGAGCGTGCGATAAAGCGTCCAGCCCTTCGGGTGCCAGAAAATCATGCCCTTGCCCTCTTCCTGGATGTGGAAGAGATCGAGCTGGCGGCCGAGTTTGCGGTGATCGCGCTTCTCGGCCTCTTCGAGGCGATGCAGATATTCCTTGAGCTGCGCCTCGTCTGACCAGGCCGTGCCGTAAATCCGCTGCAGCTGCGGGTTGCGATGATCGCCGCGCCAATAGGCGCCCGCGAGCTTCATTAGCTTGAACGCCTTGCCCAGCCTGCCCGTTGAAGGCAGGTGCGGACCGCGGCAGAGGTCCTTCCAATCATCGCCCTGCCGATAGACCGTGATCGGCTCGCCCGGCGGAATAATGTCGTCGATGATCTGCGCCTTAAAGGTCTCGCCGATCGAATTGAAGTGGGCGATCGCATCTTCACGGTCCCATACTTCGCGCTTGATCGGCAGGTCAGCGTCGACGATCTCGCGCATCCGCTTTTCGATCTTCTCGAAATCGTCGGTTGAGAACGGCTCCTCGCGGTGGAAGTCGTAATAGAAGCCGTCTTCCACCGTCGGTCCGATCGTCACTTGCGTGCCGGGGAAAAGATCCTGCACCGCCTGCGCCAGTACGTGCGCCGCATCGTGGCGAAGGACCTCGAGGCCGTCTGCGCTGTCGCGCGTGACAAGTTCCAACTTGCCGCCGTGTTCGAGCGGACGTGCAAGGTCCCACCATTTGCCGTCGATCTTTGCGGCGACGACCTTCTTTGCCAGCGATTTGGAAATGCCCTCAGCGACGGCGAGCGGCGTGACGCCCGCGTCGTAACTGCGCTCAGCGCCGTCGGGGAATTGAAGTGAGATGCTCATGAACTGCTCTTATTCGGTTCGAGGGCCGGACTCGTTGCTCTGCCGTTCACGGAGGAGCT
>CAZHWA010000592.1:0-1850 GCA_964536175.1 uncultured Terricaulis sp.
AACCGCGACCACCGGGGCCTTGCGGTCCTCATGCACGACGACGCGCAAGCCGTTATCCAGCGTGAACGTATCGTAGCCGATGTCGACGCGTTCGAGCAGGCGTTCGACCGAGGCGGCGTCCTCAGCCGGCGCGGGCGCGGTCGCGCAGCTGGAAACGAAGACGCACGCGCCAAGAACCAGACTTGTCAGCCAACCACGCACACCGCCCTCCGCCTCTGCTCTTCTACCTGCGGGCTCACTAAAGCGGCCGCGCTGCCAAAAGCAAAGCCCTCAAGCCCCTTTGTTCGACGAATGTCCTAGCCGGCTACTACGCCCGGGTGGCGCTCAGGCCCCCCGAACAGCGGCGCCGACCACTTCCGCGATCGAATCCACGCCCTCTGCAGCCAACAGGCCATCGAGTTCATAGAGAATGCGCGCAACCAGTCCCGGTCCTTCGTAGATCAAGGCTGTATAGAGTTGCACTGCGCTGGCGCCGGCGCGGATTTTCGCCAGCGCCGTTGCGCCGTCGCAAACTCCCCCTGCGCCGATCAGCGGCAGTCGCCCGTTTAGCGCCTGCGCAAACTGGCGCAGCACATGCGTCGAGATCTGAAACAGGGGCTGTCCGGACAAGCCGCCCGTCTCCGCGGCGTTGTCCGATGTAAGATGGGGAGGCCGTTGCACCGTCGTATTGGAGACAATCAGCGCGTCGAGACCGTATCGCAGCGCGAGTTCGGAAATGGCGCGCACGGCGGCTTCATCGAGGTCGGGCGCCACTTTGAGAAACAGCGGCCGGCGTCCATGCGCGTTTTCGAGGTGGACCCGCGCTTCGCCCAGCCGTCCAAGCAGGTCTTCAAGCGCACCCCGCTCCTGCAGATCGCGCAGGCCTGGCGTGTTCGGCGATGAGATGTTTACAGTAATGTAGGACGCATCGCGCCACACGCGCCCCATGCCATGCACATAGTCAGCTGCACGATCGGCACTGTCTTTGTTGGCGCCGACATTGGCGCCGACAACGCCTGCGCGCCGCCTCCGCGCCGACAATCGATCGGCGAACGCATCGAGACCGTCATTATTGAAGCCGAGACGATTGACGATCGCGCGGTCCTCAGCCAGCCGGAAGATGCGGGGCTTTTGATTGCCCGGCTGCGGCCGCGGGGTAACCGTGCCGCATTCGACAAAACCAAAGCCGGCGCGGAGTAAGCCCTCCGCGGCTTGGCAGTTCTTGTCGAAGCCGGCCGCCATGCCGATCGGGTTGGACAAGTCCAGTCCGGCGAGGCTCGTGCGCAGCCGCGGCCAGCGGTCGGCCCGCGCACGCGGGCCGAGGCCAAGGCGCAGCGCCACGAGCGCAGCTTTGTGCGCGCTCTCCGGGTCGATCAGCCGAAGCCCCCGCGTGGCGAGATCGTGTATGCCCACTGCGCCGCCGCTTGGACCGATTTTGCTGCCGCGCCTAGTCTGGCGACTTTTTTCCTATTATTGGGTTGAAAGTCCTTTATGTGGTGCTATGCTCCGCCGATGCAGCACGGCGACATCTGGCGCGCCATCGACAGCCTGGCCCAGCGGCGCGGGCTGTCCGCCTCCGGTTTGGCCCGCGCGGCCGGGCTCGATCCTACCACATTCAACAAATCCAAACGCCAGGCGCCGGACGGCAAGCCGCGGTGGCCTTCAACCGAAAGCCTCGCACGCGCGCTGGCCGCGGCTGAAACCACTTGGGACGAATTCGCCGCCTTGCTCGCCGGCCGCTCCAGCGGCGCCGGGCGCGCCATCCCGATCGTCGGCATGGCCCGTGCGGGCGCGGACGGCTTTTTCGACGAACAAGGGTTCCCGGTCGGCGCCGATGAGACCGTGCGCTTTCCAGATCTCGGCGACGAGCG
>CAZHWA010000593.1:0-1845 GCA_964536175.1 uncultured Terricaulis sp.
ACCCGGCCGAAGCCAGCCATGGCGATCTCGGCATGATCACCGAGCAGGATTGCGTGTTGGCGATTTCGAGGTCGGGCGAGACACGCGAGCTTTCCGACCTGCTCTATCATTGCGGACGACTCGGCGTGCCGGTGATCGGCATGACGTTCAAGGAGAAGTCCTCTCTCGCGGCGGCCTCGAACGCGACGCTGCTGATGCCCGATTGCGGCGAAGCCAGCGAAGAGGCGCCGGCGCCGACGATCTCGACCACGATGTGCTTGGCGCTCGGCGACGCGCTGGCCGTGGCGCTGCTGAAAGCGCGCGGCTTCACCGCAGATCATTTCGGCGCCATCCATCCGGGCGGCAAACTGGGCGCTGCGCTGAAACGCGTGCGCGACCTGATGCGCATGGGCGACGACGATCCGCTGGTGACGCCGGAGACATCGGTGCCGGACACGATGGCGGCGATCTCACGTGTCGGCATCGGCGCGGCCGGCGTGGTGGAGAACGGCAAACTGATCGGCATCGTCACCGACGGCGATCTTCGGCGCAAACTAACGCCGGAAATGTTCGCCAAAACAGCGCGCGATCTGATGACCGCCAATCCGCTGACGATCCGGCCCGATGCGCCGATCGCCGATGCGGTGCAGATCATGAACAGCAAGCGCATCACGCATCTGTTCGCCGTGGACGAAGCGGGACGGCCTGTCGGCATCGTGCATATGCACGATCTACTGGCCGCGGGGGTGCGGTGAAACGTGGTGAGGGGGACGAGAATGAAACAGTTTGCGGCGGCTTGTGCAGCACTGTCTCTATGGGCGTCGTCGCCTGCGCTGGCGCAAGAGCAGGCGGGGTTCGAGCCTGCAGTCGAAAGCGCCATCGAGAACGTCCTTCCGCGCATGATCGCGTGGCGGCGCGACATCCATCAAAATCCGGAACTGGGCAATCGCGAGACGCGGACGGCGGCGCTGGTGGCGCGGCATCTGCGCGCGCTCAGGCTGGACGAAGTGCGCACCGGCGTCGCGCACACCGGCGTGGTGGGCATTTTGCGGGGCGGGCAGCCGGGGCCGGTGATCGCGCTCAGGGCGGACATGGACGCGCTGCCGATGACGGAGTAGGTGGACGTGCCGTTCCGCTCGCGCGTACGCACGACATACAATGGCCAAGAGGTAGGCGTGATGCACGCGTGCGGGCACGATACGCACGTCGCCATCCTGATGGCGGCGGCCGAAGTGCTGGCGCGCCGGCGTGCGGAGCTGGCGGGGACGATCGTGTTCATCTTTCAGCCAGCCGAGGAGGGTGCGCCGCAAGGCGAAGAGGGCGGCGCAGAGCTGATGCTGAAGGAAGGGCTGTTCGAGGAGCTGCGCCCCGAAGCGGTGTTCGGACTGCATGTCGGCAACGAGGAGGGCGGCGTGGTCTTCGCCTCGGCAGGCGGATCGATGGCGAGTTCGGACGCGTGGCGCCTGATTGTGCGTGGGCGGCAGACGCACGCCTCGCGTCCGCACCAAGGCGTAGATCCGATTACGACCGCGGCGCAGATCGTGCAGGCGCTGCAGCTCATTCCATCTCGCCAGATCAATGCGGTGGATACCCCGATCGTGATCAGCGTCGGGCAGATCCGCGGCGGCATCCGCTCCAACATCATTCCCGATGAGGTGCATCTGTGGGGCACGCTGCGCACGCTCGACGCCGGCGCGCGCGAAGATGCGATGGCGCGCATCCGGCGTACAGCCGAGGAAATTGCAGCAGCGTCCGGCGCGACAGCCGAGCTCACCTGGGACGAAGGCAATTATCCGGTGCTGGTGAACGATGAGGCGGCAACAGCCCGCGGCGTCGCCGCTATTCGCCGCGTGCTCGGCGCAGACC
>CAZHWA010000594.1:0-1843 GCA_964536175.1 uncultured Terricaulis sp.
CGCCGCCGGCGCCAGGATCCGCGCGCGCCGCCGCGGACCGCCTCTCGATGCGTCCGCAGGTGAGCGATGAACGCATGCTCCAAGCGGTAACCGATCTCGCTTTCGATCCGTTCGCTATTTTTCAGCCGGTGCTTGGCGGCGAGTTCACAGAACGGCGTCTCCCACGCACCGCAGCCGTACTGAGGGCTGCGGTCGTCGGCGTGAACGCCGCCGTAAGCGCGGCGAAGGACCAATATGACCGGGAGAGGCCGTACGTTGAGGACCGTACGGTGCTGCGTTGCGACAACCCTGAAAATCCAGGTCCGGGCGGGTCGTATCCGACTGGTCATGGCGCGGGCGGCTGGACGCTTGCGCTTGTGCTCGCCGAGCTGCTCCCCTCACGCGCCGACGCCATCCTGCAGCGGGGGCGCGACTTCGGCGATAGTCGCGTGATCTGCGGCTATCACTTCCCCAGCGACGTGGAAGCTGCGCGTCTCATCGCCAGCGCGGGCGTTGCGCGTCTGCACGGGGACGCAGAGTTCCGGCGATTGCTGGATGCGGCGCGGCAGGAACTGGCGCGCGCGTATGCGGAATGAGCGCATTGCCAGCGCAATGAGCGCCGCCGGCGATCGGATCTTCGACTTCATGAAACACCAACTCGCACACTTGGAGCACGTCGGCGCGGAGGCGATCGAAGACTAACTCTAAGCGAGCCCTGCCCGGCGCGCGCTCAGGAAGCGAATCACGGCTGCGTCGCGTTCCCGAGCGATGGCTTCTCCGTAAGCGCCGCGCGCCTCCTTAGTCCGTCCCTGTTTCGCGAACAGATCAGCGCGCAAGGCCCAAAATGGCTGATAGCTTCTCAACGCCGGCGCATCGAGCGCATCGAGCGCCGCCAGTCCTGCCGCCGCGCCGTCGCGCCGGGCGCGCGCGGCAATCTGATTGAGCCGCACGACAGGCGATGGTGCGAACTGTGCAAGCGCCTCGTATAGTACAATAATGGCGTCCCAATCCGCCTCCCCGCGTGAGCGGCGCGACGTATGCGCCGATTGGATCGCCGCCTCAAGCTGGAAGCGGCCGATGCGGTTGGCCTCCGCCGCCTTCATCAACAGCATTTCCGCCTCGCCCTGCATCGCCGTATGCCAGAGAGACACGTCCTGCTCTTCCAGCGGCACGAAACGGCCGTCGACACGGCGCGCAGGACGGCGGGCTTCGAGATGCAGCAGCAGCGCGAGCAGCCCGAGCGCTTCAGGTTCGTTCGGCAGCTGCTGCGCGAGCACCCCAGCGAGCCAGATCGCTTCCTCGGCAAGCGCGACACGATCGGGGTCGAGGCCCTCGGCATCGGCCCAGCCTTCGGCGTAGGCCGCATAGATGGCCTGCATCACGCCATCGAGCCGCGCGGTCCAGGCTTCCGGCCCCGGCACATCGAACGGAATGCGCGCCTCGGCGATGCGCCTTTTCGCGCGCACGAGACGTTGGCTCATCGCCGTGGGCGCGACGAGGAAGGCAGCTGCTATGCGTTCGGCGGATAAGCCGAGCACCGTCTGCAGCATCAGCGGCGTCCGCGCGGCCGGATCGACGTCCGGATGCGCACAGGCGAACATGAGGCCGAGACGGCGGTCTGGCGTATCGTGCGCCGAGGCTTCCGCTTCCACTTCCTCGATGCCGCGGACGATCTCCGCTTCGCCCTGCGCCGCGGTCTGCGCGCGGCGCGTCGCATCGATCAGCTTACGCTTGGCGGCAGCGAACAGCCAAGCTTCCGGATTGTCCGGAGCGCCCGCGCGCGGCCAGGCCATCAGCGCTGCAGCGAACGCCTCGGCCAGCGCATCCTCGGCGGCGGCGAAGTCGCGCGTGCGCGCGGAAAGCA
>CAZHWA010000595.1:0-1826 GCA_964536175.1 uncultured Terricaulis sp.
CCGGATTCGGGCCGATCCAGATCAGGCCCGCATCGGTGACGGCCTCAGCGAAATCGGCGTTCTCGGAGAGAAACCCGTAGCCCGGATGGATGCCTTGGGCAGCCGTTTGCTTTGCAGCGGCGATGATCTTATCGCCGCGCAGATAGCTCTCTTTTGCCGGCGCGGCGCCGATGTGCACGGCTTCGTCAGCTTCGCGCACGTGCAGCGATTTGGCGTCAGCGTCGGAATAAACGGCGACGGTGCGGATGCCGAGGCGCTTCGCGGTGCGAATGACGCGGCGGGCGATTTCGCCACGGTTGGCGATGAGGACAGATTTAAGCACTCGGGCATCCCGAATTTACAGAAACGCTGCTGACATCTTCCCAAGGAAAGAACTGGGCCGCCCTCTGATTCTCAATGACGATAGGCCCGCGCCGCGTCAGCACTAACACCTCAACACACAGCGACTCGCCTTGCACCACGACCACATCATCAGGTCGCTTTACGAAACCGGATGCCCCTGTCCAGACGCCGTAGGCGTAGGCGAATGCAAGCAACATGAACGCAGATAGACATGAAAGTAACAGGGGTGATATTGGCAACTTCGCCATACCGGGTGTCATGAGCATGAACGCCACGAACATGAGAAAGAACGGAAGAAATCCAAAAGTCGGCGAAAGCATCGTCGTGAGCGGGAAGAACGCAAAGACAATCGCGAGGCCTAACCCAAACGCTATCCTTGTAAGGCTCCCAGCCTTTGGCCCGCCCGGAACCGGGAAGCCATCTCGCGGTCGGCCTGCGTTAGTGTTTTGCGGGAAGAGTGCGACACTGCTGTGCGCTGCCGCGCCGCCCAGTAAAGTCACAAGCACAAAAGGAATGACCGGCCAAGAGATCGCCAGGATGTCGGCGAACTCTAGGAAGGCCATCCACTCCGTGCCGGCGAATCGAAAGATTCCGCCGGCCACGGTAACGCATGCCGCTATCGCCACGACGGTGGCGAAAGGCAGGTACTTCTGAGCTTCCAGCAAGGTCATGGCCTGTCGTCCACGACGATATTCGATCCGCCATTGTTCATCGACCATCCGACTAGATAGTCCGTTGAATCAAAGCATGCCGATATGAAGCGAATGCGCGCATCGCTCCATTCATTGGGCAAGGGCCATTTCAACAGCATCATCAGCGGAAACGCGTCGCACTCTCTCGCTATGAGGTCATTCGAGAGATCTAGCGGCACGAGCGCGTGAGCGAACTGGTTTCGTATTTGCCTGATGCGATTGAGCTTCTTTTCAAGAAGCGGTCCGTAGATTCCGAGGGCACGGCCCAGCTTGATTCGCGAAGAGAACGAACTGAGAGGCGCATTTGCGTTCTCAAAGAGAGATGCGGCGTCCTCCGCGCTCATCTCAATCATGCGGCATTGGAGCGCTAACCGCACCGTGGCATCAACGAGCGACCCGGCGATCAGAACTGCACCGCGGTCAGACTGCCCCTTTAGGTCCTCGAAGAACTGCGGCCACTCGTCAGGCTTCGGCAACTGCCGCGACAAATCGTTGAGCTTCAATCTCTTGGGCATTGAAGCGTCACATCCTAAACACGCCAAAGCGTGTTTCCGGAATTGGCGCATTCAAGCTCGCGCTAATCGCCAGCCCCAACACGTCGCGCGTTTGCGCTGGATCAATGATGCCGTCGTCCCAGAGGCGCGCGGTGGCGTGATAGGGATCGCCCTCCGCCTCGTATCTTGCTCGGATGGGATCTTTGAATTTTTCTTCGTCCGCTTTGCTCCAGCTTTCGCCTTTCGCCTCCATGCCGTCGCGCTTCACTTGTGCGAGCACGCTTGCGGCTTGTTCGCC
>CAZHWA010000596.1:0-1825 GCA_964536175.1 uncultured Terricaulis sp.
ACGAATACGCTGTTGCGCCGTCGTGGAGTTGCGTGGCGATGGTGCGGCATCACTACGACGAGTATTTGGCGGGGAAGCCGGGGTTCGAGGAGCTAAAGGCGAAGACGTTCGAGCTTTGTGAGTTTCTCACGGATGTCATGGGCCTGGAGGGGGTCGAAGGGCGCTTTCCGCATCGAGTGGGCTTGCACCAGAGTTGTCATGGCTTGCGCGAGTTGCGGCTGGGCGCCTCCAGCGAACGGGTGGAGCCGGCCTTCAATAAAGTGCGGCGATTGTTGGAGTCGTTGGAAGGGATCGAATTGGTGCCGCTCCGCCGACCCGACGAATGTTGCGGGTTCGGCGGCACCTTCGCTGTGACGGAAGAGGCGATTTCCTGCATGATGGGGCGCGACCGGATCCACGATCACCAGCAGGCCGGGGCCGAAGTGATGACCGCGACCGATATGTCCTGCCTGATGCACCTGGAGGGACTGATCCGCCGCGATCGCACGCCGCTGCACATCATGCACGTCGCGCAGATTCTGGCAGGCCGAGGCGTGGCGTAGCCTCTGCATCTCACCACTGGGGCCGGAAGGGCGGCGGCGAGTCGCCTGCGCACATGCGCAGAGAAAAACCGTGAGGCTTTGTTCTCCTCACGGTCTTGAGATAGCGGAAGCACGGTGATGACTTCCTGGTCCGGCTTTCAACGGTCATTTGGGCGAGGGATGGGGACGCCGGCGTCGCTTGCGACGCGCCCGCAGTTCTCGATCCCGCTGGGGCGCAAGCTCCGCCAGCCATTTGTCGCACATCTGACTCCCTTGAGGCCGCTTCTAGAACGTCGCGTCCTTCGAGGTGAACTCGCTGGACGTTACGTTGCTGGAGACCTGGCTCGGCGAAGTCTGGGAGGCCGAACCGCTCTCCTTGGATGTCATTGCCTGCGTTTCGTGCTTCGCTTCCTCTTTGGCGGTCTGCACCGCCTTCTCCGCGACGCGCTGCACCTTCTCAGCCAGCGTGCCGACGTTGGCGCCGCCGGCTTCGGCGGTCACGGCGTGCTTGACCTCCGACGCGGCGTGTTGGACCTTCTCGCCCATCTGGCGCGGCGTGAGGCCTTGCGATTCGGCCTCCTCCATCGCCGCGGCGGCGGTCGATTGCGCGACGTGCTTGGCGCGCTCGGCGGCTTCGCGTCCGGTTTCCTTGGCGAAGCGCTTCATCTGGTCCGAGGTCTCGCCCATCATCCGATCTTCCGCGCGGGTGTTGGGGAGAACCAGACCGAGCAGCAATCCCAAGCCGAGGCACGCGGCGCCGGCGGCGAGCGGATACTCGTCCATGGCCTGCGACACCGTATCGCGGCTGTAGGCGTAGCCGTGGCTGAGTTGATGCTGAGCGCTGGCGCCGCCCTTGCGGGTCTGCCGACCCACATACCGGGCGCCGCGACGAATGCTGCGTCCCGCCTGGCCGGCGCGATGGCCGACCGAACTGGCGAAGCCGGCCGACATGTCGCGCGTGCCGCCGACGAAGTCGCCGACCTTGGCCGCCAAGGCCTGGACCTGGTCCTTCACATTGCCGCCCGCGCTGGAGAGCGATTGTTGCATCTCTTCCAGGGCGTGCTGCGCCTTCTCGCTCCAGCTTTGCTGCTCCTCGTCGGACCATTCGC
The DNA here is from genome assembly GCA_964536175.1 of uncultured Terricaulis sp. GTDB lineage: Bacteria > Pseudomonadota > Alphaproteobacteria > Caulobacterales > Aquidulcibacteraceae > Vitreimonas. The sequence goes on from CAZHWA010000596.1 coordinate 1,631, forward strand.
CTGTGGCGCAATAGTCGCAGGCCATCATCGACCGCCATTCGCGGCCGTAGTTCTCGTCGTACGGCTCGCCGGTGCGAGCATCGACGAACGAGCCGCTGTGCTCGCGGAGGTTCGCCCACCGCGAATGCAGCTCGCGGCTTTTGTGTTCCTACGAGCCCAATAACAGCCACGCCAAGTTCTGAAGATTGTCGTCTA
>CAZHWA010000597.1:0-1825 GCA_964536175.1 uncultured Terricaulis sp.
CATCAGCGCCGCGGCCGCTCCGGCGACGGCGACCGCGCCTGCTGGCGGCGAAGCCGGCGAGCAGGGCGCGGCCAGCGCCTACGCTGGGCTTTCTGGCGAGCAGCTTACCGCGTTGCGGCTCCAGCACCTCAAAGGGTTCGTCATGGGCGCCGCGCGGGTGGTCGAGCAAGATCAGCCCGTCGAAGCTGGGGTGCTGGTGAGCCAAGGCCTGCTCGAAGTCTACGACCTCGCGCCGGATCAATTCGGCAGCCTCGACGTGAGCGTCGTGCGCGCGGCCGCCGACGGAACGAACCTCAACCGCGCGCAGATGATGCAGCGCATCCGCGCCGCCAACGCCGAGATCGACCGCGCGATGGCCGAACTGGATGCAGACTACGCTGTGCTCGCTGCGCGCATGGTCGACATCGCCGCCGGCCTCTACCAGGGCGTGGTGCAGGAAGACTTCGTCGACCCGATCGAATACCAGCACGCCATGGGCGCGGCGCTCGCCGCGCGCGATGCGCTCGAAAAAGGCCAGCGCGATCTGCGCGGCGAAAACGTGCGCGCCTACAGCCAGGCGCACAATGAGCTCAACCGCTTCGTTTCGCTCTGGCGCACGCCCACAGCGCCGGAAGAGCCCGCCCCTTACCGCGAAGTGCTGGCGCAAAGCTCGCGCGTCCGGCTGGCGCTGTCACCGTACCTCTGAGGCAGTAGGGATTAGGCAATAGGCAGTAGGGATTGGCGGGCGTTGCTGCCTATTGCCAACTGCCTATTGCCTCTTCAACAGCACCGCCGGTTCGCCTTTGTAGTCGGTGCGCGCATATTCGCGGTAGCCGAGCTTTTCCGCGAGCTTGAGCGACGGCTCATTGCCGGGCGAGATCATGCAGACGAAATCGCGGCGCTTGAAATGGGCCTCGCCCCAATCAATGGCGGCGCGCATGGCTTCATAGGCGTAGCCCTTGCCCTGCGCCCATGGCGCCAACGCCCAGCCCTGCTCCGGCGCGTCGAACGGGGGTTCGATGGCGCGCATGAAATCGGCGAAGCCGCCTTCGCCAACGAACCGGCCGCCTTCTTTTTCTTCAATCAGCCAAAAACCGTAGCCCAGCAGGCTCCAATGGCCTGGGTAGCGCAGCATCCGCGCCCAGGACTCTTCGCGCGTCGACGGCTTGCCGCTGATGAAGCGGACGACTTCCGGATCGCCCCACATTGCCGCCACCGACTCGAAATCCGGCATCGCGTGCCCGCGCAGACGCAGGCGCTCCGTTTCCAAAACTGGGACCAAGCTCATTCCTCCGCCAGCGCGGCTTCCATCAGCGCGGCGGCGTCATCACTGGCCCAATCCGCGCCGCCCGCCAAGCGCGCAAGTTCGCGCCCGTCCCTGGCGTAGAGAATGGTGACTGGCATGCCGGGCGCCGCGGCGTCGAACAGGATGCCCCGCGTGATATCGATGTAGAACGGCAGCCTCCCTTCGGAGAGCCGCGCCAATTCACGCTTAGCCTTTGCGCGATCGGCCTCGCTGTCGACGCTGACGGGCACGACGCGCAAGCGCCCGTCGAACCGGCGCTGCAATTCCGCGAGCGTTGGCATTTCCGCCATGCAGGGCGCGCACCATGTCGCCCACAGGTTGACGACCAGCACCTCGCCTTCGAACGCCTGCAGAGTCGTCTCACCGCTATTGGCGTCCTCAATGGCGCGCGTCGGCATGGGCGGCGGGGATTCGAGCACGGCAAGGCGGGCCATCTCGCCGCGGGCGAAGCGCCGCAAACTCGAGCCCTGCTCGGGCTTTGAAGCGGCGGCGAAAAGCACGTAAAGGACTGCAATTGCCCCGGCGGCGAGCATGGCCAGC
>CAZHWA010000598.1:0-1824 GCA_964536175.1 uncultured Terricaulis sp.
CATCGGCGCGCATCCGCCGCATCTCAGTGCAGCCGCTCGTGCCGGAATGGGCGATGGACGAGGCGTTCAAGCGTCAGCTCGCGCCGATCTTCCCGCAAGTCGCCATCTCAATCGGCGGCGCCGTCGCCAACGTGCACGTGACGGATCTGCATTTTTGAGACGAGGGCAGTAGGCAGTAGGCAATAGGCAGTAGGGATTATCCGGAGCTGGACAGCTTTCGGATCAGGGCTCTGACGATTTTTCCGACGGTCTCCGTCTGCTGCAGGATGTTGCCCGCCGGCTCTGCGACGCCGATGCGCTCAGCCAGCAAGATGTGCGTCTCAAGCTCCTTCAATGAGCCCTGCGCGATCTTCAAGAAATGTACGTAAGAGCCGAGGTTCTCTCTGCCGTATCCCTCAGCCACATTTGCCGCAAGCTCACCCCACTGCCTACTGCCTACTGCCTGTTATTGCCTACTACCTCCCCCCAACTGCCTTCTTCTCCTCCAACCGCTCCGGCAGCGCGAGCATGCGGCCCTGCCGCACGATATGGCCTTCGCGTTTCATTACGCTCAGCAGCGGGCGTAGGCTCCGTTCGGAAATGGCGACGCCCCAGCGTTTGCGCGCCAGCGACACGATCTGATCTGAGCGCAGCCACACTGCATCGGAAGCGGAGAGCGCATCGAGCACGAATTCGCGCTGGCTGCGCGGCCTCATGAGAAGCTGGCGCACGCCGCTCGCATGCGGCGCGCTCTCCTGCTCGCCCGAAAAGCGCCGCAGCACCTGCTCGACGAGCGCAAGCTCGTCGTCTTCAGCTTGGAGTTTCGCAAGTTGACGCGCAATTTCTGCGCGACGCGCTCTTATCGCCGCAATATTCGCCATGGCCGTGTCCGTAAACGCGCCGACGAAAGCCGCAAAATTGAAAGATTGCCAAGCGGATTCATCACGCGACGAAACGTTGAATGCAGGTGTCGCGACGTCCGATCACAGATAGCTGTGACAGCTTACTACCATATCGCCATTGAACACTTGCGGTCGCCGTCAAAGATCGCGCCAGGCGCGATGCGGCCCAACGCTCTCTGCGGCGTGGACGCCGCGCGCGATCGCCCGCGTCAGGCAATCGGCTGCGAGCGCGCCAAAACGCGCTACTGAAAACGGACGCGGCGCCGGTGCCGCCCGCGCGCCGGTCGCCAACGCAAACACGACGTCACCGTCGAACGGCGCGAATACCGGCCGTATCGCGCGCGCCGTTCCAGCCGACGCCATCTGCGCGACGCGCTTGCACTCCGCCGGCGTCAGATCGGCGTCGACAGCAACGCACGCGATCGTCGTATTTGCGCGTGGCTGAGCATTGAATTTTGCGCTGCCCCAATCCTCGAGATCGAACGCAACGTCTTGCGGCGGACGCACGCCGCCGAATTCGCCATCGATCTCGAACGGCCACGCCCAAAACGCGCGGCTGTTCGGCATGATGGGCGAGCCCCAGCAATTGACGCACGCGAGCGCAGCGATTGTGAAGCCGTCGTGCGTGACAATGCTCGCTGAGCCCTGCCCGCCCTTCAGCGCGCCGGCTCTGGCGCCGAGCCCTGCGCCCTTGTTGCCGAGCGGCGTATCACGCGAACGCGCCGCATACGCCGTACGGCCGAGCGCCTGGTACGGCGGCGCATCGCCCCAGTTCTTGTCCCCGCCATTAGCGAGATCATAAAGGATCGCAGCGGGCACAATCGGCGAGCGCGGCACGCCCGGCATGTCGAGAAGCGCAAAGCCTCGGTTCTCCGCGCCCATCGCCGCGGCTACGCCGTCCGCCGCCGCAAGCCCGTAGACAGAGCCCCCCGCCAGCACGACC
>CAZHWA010000599.1:0-1823 GCA_964536175.1 uncultured Terricaulis sp.
GGACCGGATCGATCTCTCGCCAGACGCGCCGGCTTCGGGGCGCTAGGCGGCGGCGTTCACCGGCTGGCTGCCTCGCGCAATGGGACCAGAATCTCCATTGTCTGATCGATGCGCGAAAACAGGTCGCCCGCATCGCCGGTGAGGCAGCCCGCATCCCATTGCGTGCGCTGATCCTCGACGCCTTCTTGCGAGGACCAGATGACGAAGCCATAGGGCCCATCGGTAATGACTCGGTTGCAGTGGAAATCGCGCTCCTCGTAGGGGAGGAAAAGTTCGCGGATGCGGTCGAACGTTTGCGCCGGTACGGCGAACGTCACCTGCCGTTGCGTATCCGAATACGCGCCTTGCCCGCCTCGCCGTATCGTCCAGCTCGACGTCGTCCGCCCCCAATACATGTTTTCAAGCTTGATGATGGTCGGATCGGGAATGGCAGGCATGACGTAGCGCTCGTGGCCCATCTCCTCCATGAGCCGCCAGGCATGATCGGCATTGCGCGCAAGCGGACGCGCGCCGTCGGCGTAGCACAGCGTGTGCATCTCGACGCGGCGGACTTCCTCGCCGGCCTCACGCCAGACGATGTAGCCAGGCGCAGAGTGTTCGGACGGCTCGCTGCACGGCAGACCGTTTTCTTTCAACGGTTCAAGCAGTTCGGCGACGCGGCGGAAATCTTCGCGGCTCGCCTCGAATTCGTAGAGCGGATGAGCGGCCGTGCTGCTGATCAGGCGCGCCGGCCCGCCATCGGCGATCGAGTACTCCGAGGTCCCCGGATAATACACCACCTCGATCGAGTCCTGCGGCGCGCCGGCCTGCGCACTCGCGCACGCGGCCAGAAGCACGGCCAAGCTGAAGGCAATAAGATGCCGCATGCGAACTCCCCCCAAGAAGGCGTTATCGTGGCGAATTCGAGCGCATACGCAAGAGCCGCGCTGTCGTTGGCGCATTGTGCAACTTGCGCGAACAAGAGGGAGCCTCGGCCGTTGGCTTTGCGATGAGCCACCCCTTCTTCACCATCGGTCACTCCACGCGCTCCGTGGCGAAGTTGGCGGAACTCTTGCGCCAATCTCAGGTCGAGCAGCTCGTCGATGTGCGGACCATCCCGCGCTCGCGCACCAATCCGCAGTTCAACGCCGACGTGCTGCCCGATGCGCTTGCGCCGTTCCAGATCGGCTACGAACACATCGCCGCGCTCGGCGGCCTGCGCGGCAAGCGCAAAGCGGCGGGGCCTTCGCCCAACACGTTCTGGCGCGTGAAAAGCTTCCAGAACTACGCCGACTATGCGCTGACAGCGGGATTCGGCTCAGGGTTGGCGCGCTTGAAGGCGATCGGCCAAGAACACCGCTGCGCTATCATGTGCGCTGAAGCAGTGTGGTGGCGCTGTCACCGCCGCATCATCGCCGATTATCTGCTCGCAGGCGGCGCAGACGTGTTTCACATCATGGGCCCGGGCCATGTCGACGCGGCGACGCTTACGCCAGGCGCTGTCGTGCGGGCGCGCGACGCGATCGTTTACCCGGGCGCGGAAGCGAATTAGCCGCTGCGTCCGCGCAATTGCGGAGTGCAACGGATCGCTTCTCGCGGCGTGATCACCCAATCGAGGTTCGCGTCGTGCGGGCCAGACGGCACGCGCTCCATCTCCTGCTCGGCGTACGCCAACCCAACCGCGACGCAGCCGTGCGCGCGATAGAGCGAGATTATCCGGTCATAGTGTCCACCGCCTTGGCCCAGCCGCCGTCCCGCACGGTCGAAAGCCAAGAGCGGCACAAGCAAAAGGCGGGGCGAAAGATCGGCCCCGGTCGGCGGCGGCGCCGGCACGCCGAAGGCGT
>CAZHWA010000600.1:0-1438 GCA_964536175.1 uncultured Terricaulis sp.
TCCCTGGCTGACTGGAGTATCTTCTGGCAGTTTTTGTAGTCGGTTTCCCATGCCTCGTCGCCGGTGTAAAGATCGGCCAGGTTCCACTTGTACTTGTCATCTATTTGTCCCCGTTGTGGGACGGCGTTGGGATCTTTCTGAGTCGCTGTGGTCATGAATTCCTCTTTCGGATTGCGGGATCTTTTTTCATTGAAGCCAAGATAGGGTATAATGGTTCCATGCGGAACAAATTAATGATGTCCGGCCCCGGTTGCGCAGGTGATATCTGTCGTTCTAAAATGGTGTTGTACAGACCGGTTTATGATCCGTGGTAAACAGGCGATTGAGTGTATCTATATATTTCGGGTCGGAAATCTCGGCCTGCCCGTATGTCCATAGCGATTTCAGCGGCAGGACTCCCATGATCAACGACGATAACTCTGCCACGTCCATCGCAAGTTCTACGTCATACTTCGCCCTCTGCCCCTTCATCTCGACTGCACCATTGTCGAAATGAATCACCAGCGTTCCCTGGTTATGAGGCAGGAACGAATCTCGGATGGTCAGTTTCAGCCTGAGCGTCTGACCGCCGAAGTTTCTGGTGTTCATCACCTCAAACAGTCGCCGGCAGTTCAGAACCCGGTACATGATACCCACGCCGGACATGTTTGTTTCATGATAGACCGGCGGGAATACACGATGCGCATCATGGCGGGGGTCAGCAAACAGATGGTGAAAGGAGTCATCCGCTGTGCGAAAAGTAATATGGGCAATCTGGTCGAACTGAGAGTGGAAGAAGGCAAGAAGTCCGGCCAGAGACTCCGGGGTCTCATAGACCAGTTCGGTGACAGTGATATCGTTGTCGAGGAAATGGTCTGCTTTTCCCGGTTCGAACTGAAACACAGCGAATCCCTTCAGGGTTTTCCCGTGGTAGTACCCTATATGTTTTGCTTTGGCGAAGAAGTCAAAGAGCGCCTCCCTGCCGGGTGGAATGTCTTGTACCATTCCATTAGTGGTAGCCGCGTACCGGTTATAGCAATCAAGCATGTCTCTGAGGTCGTTTCTTGAGAGGAATCTGACCTTTGATCTGTCACCATGCTTTGGAAGATCGGACGGGCGGACTTTGTAGACATAGCTTTTTGCCCCGAGTCCACAGCCCATTCTTCTGTAGAAGTCCGGGCGGAACGGCCAGAGAATGGCCAGCGGAGACTCTTTTTTGCGGTAATACTCAAAGAAGAATCGGACCAGATCACGCGCGATGTGTTCTTTTTTGTGAAGCAGGGAAACAGCCAGCGCACCGCCACCTCCTGTGGGGACGAGTTTGCCGAAGAGGGTCATGTCGTAGTCATAGAGCTTGATTCCTCCCTTGAGCTTGCGACCCTCGTACATCCCCCACAGGGACGTGCGCTTGTCTTTTTTGCTGTTCGTCTCAAGTCTGGAGGTAAGTCGTTTCCGGTCT
>CAZHWA010000600.1:1448-1820 GCA_964536175.1 uncultured Terricaulis sp.
GTTCCGTAGTCCTTAAGCGGAATCTTCTTTATGGAATTCATACTCTCTTCTCCGGCGGTATGACCAGTTCCTCAGTTACTTGACTCTGGGCGCCGGCATGTTACGCCCTCCCTGGTGGAGGATGAGTCCGGTAGTATTACCCTCTGAATCCTGCTCAAAGGTTATTCGGGCGTCGACGACACGTAGGAAAAATTCGGTAGGGGAGTTGGGATAGATTTCATTTTTCCCTTGTCCGGTTGCCTGGGCGAACAGGCGGCCATCCTCAAGGGTAATGCTCAAGTTGAAGCCCGGCATGAGCTGGTATTCGCCGACATGCTTTTCCAGAATTGCCCGATCTACCTCGATCACTTGAAATGAGGCCAGTATACTGTC
>CAZHWA010000601.1:0-1817 GCA_964536175.1 uncultured Terricaulis sp.
GCTCAGCGACGTCATCATCGAACAGGGAGGAACGATCGACAAATACATGGGCGACGCGATCATGGCGTTCTGGAACGCGCCCATGGACGATCCCGAGCACGCGCGCCATGCGTGCGAGACCGCTTTGCTCATGGCGGCGAAAATGGCGGACCTCAACGCGGAATGGAAGGCGGAGGCGGACGCCGCCGGACGTCCGTTCAAGAACGTCGCGATTGGGATAGGCGTCAATTCCGGCGAGTGCTGCGTCGGCAACCTGGGTTCGTATCGTCGCTTCGACTATTCGGCCATCGGCGACAACGTGAACATCACATCCCGGCTGGAAGGCCTGACGAAGCTCTATGGCCTCACGATTGTAGTCGGCGAAGATACAGCCAGGCGCTTGGCTGACCTGCCGTTCCTCGAGATCGATCTCATCCGCGTAAAGGGACGCACGACGCCATCGCGCCTCTTCACCCTGTTGCCGGCGATCGCTGGAGCTTCGGACGATTGGAGCGTGGTGACAGACCTGCAGGCGCGCTTCTTGTCTGCATACCGCGCTGGAAAGTGGGACGACGCGCGATCGCTTCTCAAGCAATTGCAGGATCACGCGCCAGAAGGCCTTTCCGGATTGTATGGCGCTTATGAAAAGCGGCTCGAGAGGCTTGCCCAAGACCCGCCGGAAAATTGGGACGGCGTCTATGACGCCGAAGAGAAATAGAGCTCAGCGCATCACCGCTGGAAGCGTGAGCGATAACCAAGGCGCGTACGCGACCATTAAGAGCACAATCAGCGCAGCCCCGTAGAAGGGCCAAATGGAGCGCAAGGTCTCGGCGATGGGGATGCGGCCGATGGCGCTGCCTATGAAGAGCACCGATCCCACCGGCGGCGTAATGAGGCCGATGCCTGCGGCGAGCACGAGTATTATTCCGAAATGCAGCGGCTCCACGCCGTAAGCGCGCGCGACAGGCAAGAATATCGGCGTGCATATGATGATCATGGGAGCGAGGTCCATGAACGTGCCCATGACGAGCAAAATTACGAGAATTAGCCCCAGCGCCACCGCTTTCTCTTGCGTCACGCCCTGCAATGCTTCCACGGCCATGGCGGGAATTTGGAGATACGCCATCAGCCATCCGAACGCGCCCGCAGCGCCGATCACAAATAGAACCATGCCAGCCGATCGCACTGCATGGCGCACAGCTTTGACAAAGTCCGCCCATTTCAGGCTGCGAAAAACAATGAAAGTCACGAGCAGCGCATAGAGAACCGCGATGGCTCCGCTTTCGACCGCGGTGAAGATACCGGCGCGAATGCCGCCAAAGATGACGAATATGAGCAAAAGGCCCGGGATTGCGGAGACCAAAGCCACGCCGACTGCACGGAAGCCGGGAAATGGTTCGGTCGGGTAGCCGCGAGCACGCGCAAGGAAATAAGTTGCGCCCATCACAGCGAGCGCGAGCAGCAGTGCGGGAATGATCCCAGCAGCGAAAAGATCGGCGATCGACACGCCTCCGCCAGCTACGGCGGCGTAGAGGATGAGATTGTGCGACGGCGGCAGTAGCAACGCCACCAAGGCAGCCGAGATTGTGACGTTGACTGCATAGTCTTTGCCGAACCCGCGCTTTTCCATTTGCGGGATGACGGTCGAGCCGATTGCGGAAACGTCTGCGAGAGCTGAGCCGGAAACGCCGCCAAATAGCGTCGAAGCGACCACGCTGACCTGTCCAAGCCCGCCACGGAGATGGCCGACCAGAGCGGACGCAAGTGTGATGAGACGGTCGGAGATCCCGCCGCGCAGCATGAGCTCGCCCGTGAAAATGAACAACGGGATGGCAAGC
>CAZHWA010000602.1:0-1815 GCA_964536175.1 uncultured Terricaulis sp.
ACGTCGGCGACGCGCCAGCCGGGCTGCACGCCGGTGAACGCCAGGACTTCCGCGGGGTGGCGCAAGGCGTCGCGATCGCGGTCGGCTTGCGGGCGGCGCGGATCGGCGATGGCGGCGACGATGTGCGGCGAAGTCGCGGTTACGGGCGCGGGCTCGGCCATCATGAGGCCTGGCACCGCGCCGCCGGCGCAAGCGCCGATGAGGACTGCTACTCCAAGTCCGGCGAGCAGTTTTCGCATGTCATCCTCCCAAGGGTCAGGCCTCAGGTGGAGGTATCAGCTTTTTTGGGGTGCGAGTACCCGCGCCATTTGTTCAACTTTCTGACACCTGACGCCTGATACCTGACGCCAGTATGATTCCGGTCACTCCATCCCTTGCCCTCGACGAGCGCGACCTTGACGAGCGCTTCATCCGCGCGGCCGGGCCGGGCGGGCAAAACGTGAACAAGGTCTCAACCGCGGTCGAGCTGCGCTTCCGGCTCGGTGGCTATACGGGGCTGCCGGACGACGTGCGCGCACGGCTGGAAAAACTCGCGGGGCGCCGGCTCACGCAAGAGGGCGAGATCGTCATCCGAGCCGACTCGCACCGCACGCAAGAGCGCAACCGCGCCGACGCGCTGGCGCGCCTCGTGGCGTTGGTGGAACAGTCCACGCATATCCCGAGACCGCGAAGGAAGACCAAAGTCCCAAAAGCCGAGCGGCAGCGGCGGCTCGATCACAAAGCCCGGCGCAGCGATGTGAAGGCCAAGCGCGGAAAAGTGCGGGATCACGATTAGGATCAGTTATCGGGATTCGGTTCTCGGGACTGTGTCGGGTCAACCGAGTCCCGATAACCGATAACCGAATACCTATTCCGGCTTTCTGAAGCGCATCACGAACTGATCGGTGCGGCCGCGGATGGCCTCGTCGAATACACTCGTAGTGCGGTCGTCTTGCGGGTTGCGCAGGAAATCGGCTTCGCCGTCGAACACGAAGCCGGCGGCCTCGACTTCGCGGCGCACCGTGGCCTGATCGATGCGGTGATTGGTGTTTTGTGCATCGGTCTGCACCGGCGAGCCGTCGATCGCCGAGTGATCGATCACGACATAGATACCGCCGGGCTTCAGCGCGGCGAACGCAGCGCGATTCATGGCGTTGCGATCGCCGAGGTTGTAGGCCGTCAGCGCCAGGTCGTGATAGTTCTGCGCTGTGAAGACGACATCGAGCGGCTCGGGATAAGCGAGCGCATCGTACGGCGTGCGCGCCATGGTCGCGTTCGGATATTCCTCTGCCACTGCGAGAACCGGCGTTTCAAACTGACCGGCAACGCCATCGGGGCGGATGGTCGGATAGACGCGCCCCCCTTCGCCCACTGCCACGGCGAACAGGCGCGTCCAGTAGCCGCCGCCTGGGAAAATATCGGCCACCCGGTCGCCAGGCTCGATCTGCGCGAAGGCGAGCGTCTCGGCGGCATGACGGTCGGCATCGCGCGCTATGTCTTCGGCCGGCCGGCGGCTGTCGGCTGTGGCGGCGACGATGTGCGCGGCGTCGGGCGTGACCGCCGGCGCCGGCTCTCCCACGCTGATCGACTCTTGGACTTGACATGCGGCGAGCGCCAGGGCCGCGGCTGCGACGATCAGAACCTGCTTCATGAATGCATCCCTCCGGGCGCGCTGTTAGCGCGACAGCATTGCAGTTTCACCCCTGACGCGACGAACGGCGCCTGCGGCCCACTCTACCGCCCACGCTTGGGCGGGGGCACGAGTTCGAGCTGCTCGGGCGGGGCGAGCTGGCGTGTGCTGGTTTCGATCCGCGCGGCCGCAGCGATTTCGATGCC
>CAZHWA010000603.1:0-1814 GCA_964536175.1 uncultured Terricaulis sp.
GAACGTCGCGGGGCAGGAAACGTCGAAGGATTCGGTACTGGCGCTCGCGCGGGAGGTGTTCGCGTTGCGTCGCGATCGGGTCGCGCTGCAACGCGGCGACGTAGTATTTCCGGAAGGCGATGCGGAGGCGGCGTCGCAATTGCTCCTCTTCGTGCGCGTCCACGGCGATGAGGCGCTCGTCTGCGCGTTCAATCTCGACGACGAGTTGCACGCGCTGCCCGACGCGCTCGAGCCGGATCGCACGCTGCTCAGCCAGGGGTTCGAGCTCGGACCCGAACGCTGGCGGCTGGAGCCTTGCGGGTTCGCGGTGTACGAGGTGCCGGTGGAGGGGCTGGTTGCGGCGTTGGGGGAGAGGTATTCGGTGCGCGAGCGCGTTTGCGCCGAGAGCGAGGGTTTGCCCGGTCGGTAGGTGGCCAGGACTCAGTTCTCAGGCGCCCGGTACGCCTGTTCGGGATCGTTGGGTTTCTCGGGGTTGGTCATTGCGATCCGGTTCAAGCGGAGCAGCGGGCGAAGATAGTTCTGCCGAACCGTCTCGGCGTTTCTGCCAAGTAGGAAGGCCAGTTCTTCGGCTCGCCAAGCGCGTTCCTGGCACAGCGCTACCACCAGCTCTTGAACCTCCTGTGGCGGCCTTCTCTGGCCGAGTGCTCCAACGCGGGCGGCCAGCGCTCCCGGTAGCTGGTTCAGAAGTCTCGTCCGCCGATGGTCCGTCAGCCGGTCCGGACTGCCTCTCTGTTCAGCGGGGTCACCTGCTAGTTTACTGTAACGGAAGAATCGGCTTTATATCGCCGCGATGGATCGTCGTACTTCCACTTGATGGGCCGAGCATCCTTGTTGTACTCGCGGATGAATCGCATGATCTTCTTGTCCAGGTCTTTCACGCTGGTGAACACGCCGCGGGCGATCACGCTGCGCTGGATGCGCGAGAACCAGTTCTCGACCTGGTTCAGCCACGACGAGTAGGTGGGCGTGTAATGGATCTGCACGTTCGGGTTGGCTTGCAGGAAGGCGCGCACGCGCTCGGTCTTGTGGCTGCTGACGTTGTCACAGATCACGTGGATTTCGCGCCCGTTCGGCTGCGACGCCTTGACCTCTTCGAGGAAGGCGACGAAGCGCTCGCTGTTGTGGGTAGGCGCGGTCTTGCCGATCACCTCGCCCGTGCGCGTGTTGAGCGCGGCAAACAGACTCAACGTGCCGTTGCGCTTGTACTCGAAGCCGTGACTCTCGGCGCGGCCCGGAGAAAGAGGCAGCATCCGGTCCTTGCGGTCGAGCGCCTGGATGGCGGTCTTCTCGTCGACGCTGAACACTGCCGCATACTCGGGTGGGTCCAGGTACAGCCCGATGACGTCGGCGGCCTTGGCCTCGAAGTCCGGGTCGTTGGAGATCATGTGACGGCGCAGCCGGTGCGGGCGGATGCCGTGCTTTTGCCAGATGCGCTGCACGGTCATGAAGCTGACATCGCCCAACTCGGCCGCCAGTTTGCGCGTGCTCCAGTGCGTCGCGCCGTCGCGCGGCTTGCGCTTGAGCGTGTGGTTCAGCACCCGCGCCTCGAGCTTCTGGACCGGTTGGCGTGGCGCTCGTCCCGGGTAAAACGAAACCAGACCCGGCAGGCCCTGCTCCGTGTACGCGCGCGTCCAGCGCGTGATGAAGCCGTCGTTGCAGGCGAGTTTCTCGCGCATGTCCACGCGCCGCTCGCCCGCCGCCCAAAGCAGAATGCAGCGCGCCCGGCGCACCACTGCCGCACTGCCGCGCCGCGAACGGCTCAACGCCTGCAATTCGGCTCGTTGATCTTCGGTCAAGCTGATTCGTTCCATGCC
>CAZHWA010000604.1:0-1041 GCA_964536175.1 uncultured Terricaulis sp.
CTCAAGATCAGCGCCGTCCTTCACAAGACCTTTTTGGCCATCGACGAAGAAGGCACCGAGGCCGCAGCGGTCACCGCCATAGACATGGTGGCCACCGCAGCGCCCGTTGGCCCGCCGCCGCCGCCGCCGATCGAATTCAAGGCCGATCACCCGTTCTTCATCGTGTTGCATCACAAACCGACACGAACGCCGCTTTTCCTCGGCCGCGTTGTGACGGTGTAACAGCGCGCAACAAAAATGGCGGCGAAGCCGAAGCTTCGCCGCGTGAGACCCACGGGGGCGACGTGCGTCAGCCGCCGTCGGCGCGCAATGACGCCAGCATGGCGCGGTTGAGATCCTCGGTCGTGTAGCGCCCGTCAGCGACCTCTTCCTGGACTTCGTCCGGTAGTTCGGCGCTCGCGGCAGCTTCTGTTGTCGTAGCCGCAGATGCGCTCGCTACGGCCGGCGCACTGGCGCTGGCGCTCGCATCCGCCTCGGCGTTGGCGGCGGCCGCGGCGTCGGCCTCCGTTTCCGCATCATTTTCGGCGTCTGCCGTTTGCGCGTCGGCCGGCGCCGGTCGGGCGTCCGTAACCGCCTCCGCCGCTGGCGTCACGCTCTCGGCGGCCGTTTCAGCCTGCGTTGTCGCTTCGGTTTCGTTCTGTGTTTGCGGATCTTCGGCGAATGCCGGAGCCGCCGCAAATAATGCTGCTGTCGCCACTGTGGCGATCAGAACTTTCCTCATCTGGAATCTCCCACTTAAGACTGCCGGCGCGCTGGACCGGCGCGACGGTGTCAACGCGCGCGCCATGGCCGGGCGCCAAGTTCCGCGGGTTAAATCAGCGCAAGGAAGGAACGGAGGGCGCGCGTGCGCGACTTCACACGTCGTTTGTTGCTCTTGCATCCGGTGTCTCCGTGCGCACGATATCCGCGAGGGACGCAGGATTGGAGCTAATCATGCGCCTATTCCTCAGCGCGCTGTTTGCCGCCTTTGCTCTTGCCGCGCCGGCCTACGCGGCATGCGACCTCACGCCCACGATCGGCGCCCGCGCCGATGCGCGGCCG
>CAZHWA010000604.1:1051-1813 GCA_964536175.1 uncultured Terricaulis sp.
GCAAGACTTGATGATCGGACTCGAAATCGCCAACCGGGGCGACACGCCATGCGTCGGCACGCTGGAGTCTTCTCGCGCCGGCTACATGGTCGACATCTTCATCTCATCGGATCGCAATCCTCCGCCGAGTTGGGCGGTCAACAGCCGGACGTGGCGCGAAGACGCTTTGCTGACCGGCGGGCGCGTTTCGCGCACCAACACGGTCGCGCCGGGCGACAATTTCCGATACGGCGCGCCCAGCTACGAGATCGGTCCGATGACGTTGCCAACCGGCATCCCGGCGGGTGACTATTTCCTCTGCGCGGGCGTCGATCTCGGGCATCGCATCGCTGAATCCAACGAGCGCAACAACGTTGCCTGTAACCCGCTCAAGATTTTACCGGCCGGCGTTCTCGTGCCTTCGCGTCCGCTGCCACGTCCCCGGCCCTTGCCCACGCCGCAGCCCCGGCCGTCGCCGCAACCTAAGTAGGTGACGCCGCCTCTGGGCTGCAAGCTTGCCCCCGCGCGCGCCAATCCGTAAGCGGGCCGGGCAGAGGTGGTGTGCATGCGGATTTTCATTGTGGCGGCGCTGGCGGCGTTGGCGGCCTGCGCCAGCGGCGGCGCGCAAATCGCCGACGACGAGGTCAATCCGTTCCCAGTGGCGCGCGGCTCAGCGCTCCCGCCGCCAGCGCCAGGCGCGGGCTCGCAGAGCGCCGCCCCGCCGGAGGGCGCCGGGCCCGCTGGGCTGGATTTTGGCCAATGGCGCGGCGCCGATCCCGCAGT
>CAZHWA010000605.1:0-1805 GCA_964536175.1 uncultured Terricaulis sp.
GCGGCGCCAAGGGCGTGCTGATCAACATCACCGGCGGCTTCGACATGACGCTCTACGAGGTCGACCAGGCCGCCAACGAGATTCGCGCCGAAGTCGATCCGAACGCAAATATCATCCTGGGCTCGACTTTCGACGAGAGTCTCGAAGGGCGTATGCGCGTGGCGGTTGTCGCCACCGGCATCGACGACGAAGCCATCGTCACGCAGCAGACCGTTGTTGAGCCGGCGCGCCGCGCGTCGGACATGCCCCCGCGACGTCCGCTCGTGCACCCCCGGCCTGCGCCGCCGCGCGAGCCTGAGCCGGCGCACTCATTTGAGGAGGCGCGCTCGAGTTTCGCCAACGATCTTGAGCCCGTCACCGATCCCGAACCGCGCCGCGGCGGGTTCAATTTGTTCGGGTGGCGCAAGCCCGAGGCGCGTGACGAGGCGCCGCTGGCCGAGATCAATCTCGACGATGGCTTTGGCGAACTCGAACGCGAGTCCGACGAGCGTGTTCGCGATCCGGCGCTCGACGAAGAGCTGGAGATTCCGGCCTTCTTGCGCCGTCAGATCAACCCGCGCTGATCGACCCAGGTTCGCCGCTCGTGAAGTGCGGTAGATGGGCGCCGCCGATCATGCTACAATTCGACAATGGTCGCCCAGAGCATGCCGCCGACTCAATTCGCGCGCTCGGGCGATGTCAGCATCGCCTATCAGGTGTTTGGCGGCGGACCGGTCGACATCGTCTTCGTCTCCGGCATCGTCTATCACCTTGAAGCAGTGCACGAACTGCCAGGCGTCACCGACTTCTTCGAGCGCATGGGGCGCTTCTCACGCACGATCGTATTCGACAAGCGCGGTCAGGGGCTTTCCGATCGCGTGCCGATAGCCGCCTCCATGGACGAGCGCGCCGACGACGTGCGCGCAGTGATGGACGCTGTGGGGATCGAGCGCGCGGCCCTGATCGGCTATTCCGAAGGCGCAGCGCTTGCGGCCTACTTCGCCGCCTTTCATGGCGAGCGGCTTACCCAGCTCGTGCTCATGGGCGGTTTGCCGAAGTTCAGCAGTAGCGACGACTACCCTTACGGCATTACCGACGAACAGGTGCGCAAGTCCGCGAAGTATTACGCCAGCGGCCGCTTATTCGCAGCCGCCACACCCTCGTGGAGGGAAGACCCCGCCATCGCGAGCCAAGCCGCGCGCTATGAGCGTCTCTCATGCAGCCCGGGCAACTATCGGGCCTTGGTGGAAATGAACCTGAAGCTCGACGTGCGCCATATCTTGCCGGAAATCCGCGTGCCGACCTTGGTGCTCCACAAGACAGAAGATCAGCTTGCGCCGATCGAAGGCGCGCGGCTATTTGCCGAGAAGATACCCGGTGCGCGGCTCATTGAGCGGCCAGGCACGGATCACTGGTTCACTGTTGGCGACTATCCTGCGGTCATCGCCGACATCGAGGAATTCGTCACGGGCGCGCGCACCGCGGCCGAAGCCGAGGACGACCGCATCCTCGCCACCGTGCTGTTTACCGACATCGTAGATTCCACGGCGCGCGCAAACACGATGGGCGACGTCGCGTGGAAACGCTTGCTGGATGAGCACGATCAGATCGTGCGCCGTTTGGTGGCGCACAACCGCGGGCGTCTCATCAAGACGACGGGCGATGGCGTGTTGGCCATCTTCGACGGGCCGGGCCGCGCGCTGCGCTGTGCATTGTCGTTAGAATCTGCGCTGGCGCGCCTGCAGCTATCCGTGCGTGCGGGGCTGCATACGGGCGAAGTAGTGGCGCGCGGCGACGATGTCGCCGGCATTGCTGTGCATGCAGCC
>CAZHWA010000606.1:0-1797 GCA_964536175.1 uncultured Terricaulis sp.
AGATCAGCAGCCTGATCGGGGCGCTGGGCTTCGGCCAGATCGGGGCCAAGACGGCCCAGACCACACCGCCTCCGACCGGCGGTTGATCGGATGACGTGATGCGCCCGCGGAGCCGCCGATCCGGTGCGCTTCGCGGGCGCTGCCTTTGACTGTGCGAGGCATCGATCGTGATCACGTTCGACATCAAAAATCTGTTCTTCGATCGCGGCGCGGTCACGCGGGCTGTGGATAAGGCGAAGCGCGCCGTGCTGTCGAAGGCGGGCGCGTTCATCCGCACCACGGCCAAGCACAGCATCCGGACGCGCAAGGGTTCCGCGCCGCCGGGTAAGCCGCCGCACTCGCACAAAGGCACGCTGCGCCGGCTGATCTTCTTCGGCTACGACAAGAGCAGCGACAGCGTCGTCGTCGGGCCGGTCGGATTTCGACGCAGCACGGCGCCCAACGTTCTGGAGTTCGGCGGCAAGGCGACGCTCGTCCGCCGCCGTCGCGGCAAGCTCGTGCGCGAGCGGGCCGCCTACGACTCGCGGCCGTTCATGGGCCCTGCGCTGCAGAAGGAACGCCCCAAGCTGCCGAGCCGCTGGGCCAACTCGCTGCGGGGAGGATGAGTGATGGCCGACACGAAGGGCATTCGCGCCGGTCGTGCGTTTGTCGAGCTGGGCGTTTCCGACAAGCTGACGAAGGGCCTTCAAGCCGCCGAGAAACGGCTGAAGGCGTTCGGCGAGGGCCTGCGCTCCGTCGGCACGAGGCTGGCCGCGATCGGCGGAACCGCGCTCACCGCGCTGTTCGGCACAGCGAAGACCTTCGCCGACATGGGCGATTCGCTGGACGAGATGTCCGCGCGCACCGGTGTCAGCGTCGAGACGCTGTCGGAGTTGGGCTTCGCGGCGGAGCTGGCCGGTGCCGACATGGAGACGCTCGAAACCGGCCTGCGCAAGATGCAGAAGACCATCTCGGAAGCGATCGGTGGTTCGACGAGCGCCGCCGATGCTCTTGCGCAGCTCGGCTTGTCTGTTGCCGACCTGAAAGGCCTCTCGCCGGAGCAGCAATTCAAACTGCTGGCCGACAGGATCCGTCAGATTCAAGACCCGACCGCGCGGGCCGCCGCCGCGATGGAGATCTTCGGCAAATCGGGCACGCGCCTGTTGCCGCTGATCGCCGACGGCGCGAAGGGGCTGGCGAAATTCCAGGAACAGGCCCGGGCGCTGGGCCTGACGATCTCGACACAGGCGGCGAAGGACGCATCGGTCCTGGCCGATGCGCTGGACACGCTCTGGAAGGTGATCAAGCAGGCGGTTTTCTCGATCGGCTCGGCGCTCGCGCCCACCATCACCGAGCTGGCGGGCAAGGTCACCCGCGCGGTTGTCGCGTTTAGCGAATGGATCAAGCAGAACAAGACCATCGTCGTCACAGTCTTTCAGGTTGCGGCCGGCGTGGCCGCCGCTGGCGTGGCGCTGGTTGCGCTGGGGTTCCTGGTGTCGGGGCTCGGCGCGGCGCTTGGCGGGCTGGCGACAATTGTTACGGGCATCGGGACCGCCTTCGGCGTGATCGGCGGCGCAATCGCCGCGCTGGTTTCGCCGATCGGACTGGCCATTACTGCCGTCGCGGCGCTGGGGACGGCGATTCTCGTGTACACGGGTGCGGGCGCGGATGCGCTGACGTGGCTCGGTGAGCAGTTCGCCTGGCTGCGCGACAGCATATCTAAGGTAATAGGTGGAATCACCGACGCCCTGGCCGCCGGCGACATCACGCTCGCGGCACAGATCCTCTGGCTGGCGCTGAAGTTAGCGTGGCAGGAAG
>CAZHWA010000607.1:0-1790 GCA_964536175.1 uncultured Terricaulis sp.
ACGTCGCGGGCCTTCAGCACTTCGGGGATGGCGGCGGCCTGGATCGGCGTGGGCGTGTTGTAGCCGCTTTCCTTGACCGCCCGGAGGGTCGGTTCGCAAAGTCCCAGATCGTCGAAAGTTACAGCTGGGGTTTGTACAGTGTCAGCGCCTGCGGGCGCGCTTGTTTCAGAAGTCATTCATTCTCGCTCGCGCCGCCGCTCTCGCAGTGCGCAGAGCCGGGGTCGCTTGGGTTGGCGCTTCTGCCAGCATCGCCTCGCGGATCGAGGCGGGGGCTTCAGCGAAAGGGCGCACGCCCTCTCGGCGCGCACAACGGACAGGGCGCAAATGGGGGTGTTCGGCGAAAAAGTCAATCTGTGTGGCGTTTTCGCTTGGCGCTTGCACTAGTCTGGGTGTTCAATGGACGAGGACAGGAGAACCGCCATGATCCGGTCTATGGCCTGCGGTTTGGCGTGTGCCACGCTCGTTGCATGCACGCCGCCAGCGGCCACCAACGTCGCCGCCGGCCCCGGCGAGGCAGCTGCGCAGACCACTGGCGCGCCCGCGGGGGCTGAGGAGGCCATCACGGCCTGGTACCGCGAACAACTCGGCGCAAACCTCATCGAGCCGGTTGCGATCTTCTACGGCGACTTTACCGGCGACGGCGCAGCCGACGCGTTGTCCTGGGGCAATTTCGATACCGGCGGCTCCGGCGGCGATCACATGATAGCGCTCTTCCACAACGACGGCGGACGCATGGCGCACTTTCGCACAGATCAGAGCGTGCTCGGAAGTACGCCGCGCAACGTTCAGTTCGCACAAGGGCGCATTACCCTGACGACGACCATGCCCCGCCCCGGCGATCCGCACTGCTGTCCGACGGGCGAGCAGAACTGGACAATCGAGGCGGAGTAAGCGTCGATCCCTCGCGGGCGCCCCAGGCGAGCATGCCGGTGCTCCAGCTAGACATCGATCTCTTCGCGCACGAACGTCGCGTGCTCCTGGATGTACTCGAAGCGCTTTTCGGCCTTCTTGCCCATGAGCGTCTCCACGAGCTTCTCGAACGCCGGCTCGCCTTTCTCATCCAGCACCACGCGCGCAAGCGTTCGCGTGGCGGGGTCCATGGTCGTTTCTTTCAAGTCCGAGGGCATCATCTCGCCGAGGCCCTTGAAGCGTGAAATCTCGACCTTCTTCCCCTTGAACTCGCCGTTCAGCAGCGCCTCTTTGTGCGCGTCGTCGCGCGCGTAGATGCTCTCCTTGCCGGCGGCGACCCGGTAGAGCGGCGGCATGGCGAGATAGAGCCGGCCCGCCCGAATGAGCTGCGGCATCTGCTTGTGGAAGTAGGTGATCAGCAGCGAGGCGATGTGCGCGCCGTCGACATCGGCGTCGGTCATGATGATCACGCGTTCGTAGCGCAGATCGTCGAGCTTGAATCGCGCCCCCGTTTGCACGCCGAGCGCCAGCGCCAGGTCGTTGAGTTCGGCATTGCCGCTCATCTTGTCGGCGCCGGCCGAAGCGACGTTCAATATCTTCCCGCGCAGCGGCAAGATCGCCTGGGTGTCGCGATTGCGCGCCTGTTTTGCCGAACCGCCGGCGCTGTCGCCTTCGACCAGAAAAATCTCCGTGTCCTTCGCATCTGAGCGCGCGCAATCGGCTAGCTTGCCGGGCAAGCGCAGCTTGCGCGTGGCGGTCTGTCGCGAGACTTCCTTTTCCTTGCGCCGCCGCAGGCGGTCCTCGGCCTGGGTGATAGTCCAATCCAGCAGCCGATTGGCGTCGGCGACATTCGCCGCGAGCCAGTGGTCGAATGGATCGCG
>CAZHWA010000608.1:0-1789 GCA_964536175.1 uncultured Terricaulis sp.
GCGGTGCGCGGCACGAAGCGTGCAAGGCCTTGCGCCCGCTTTCGCCCATAGTCGCTGTACGCAAACTGGACGCCAGAAGCGGGAGGGTGGAACAGAATGGCGCCGCCGGCCGCTGCAGCGCGGCGGCACAGATCGAGATCGGCGCAATCGGTCTCGAATTCCTCATCGAAGCCGTTCAGCGACTGGAAGTCGCGGCGCGGAATAGCCATGAACGCCCCAGACACGGCGGCCACGCGCGACGGCGCGGCGTCCTTGCTTGACTTGACGCGCGCGCGCTTGAGCGGCGTCAACTCCATCGCCATGGCGATGGCTGAGAAGGCTGTCAGCGCCCCGGCGCGTGCGGCGCGCTGTTCGCGCCCCTCGAGATCGGTCAGCCGCCCGCCGACGATGCACGGCCGTTGCGCTTCATCGCCAGCCGCCGCCAAACGTGCAACCGCGCCACGCTGGAGCACAACGTTCGGATCGAGAAACAACAGCCAGCGGCCTCGTGCTTCGCTTGCTCCGAGGTTCGCCGCAGCCGCGTACGAGGCGTTTGCGGGGGCGGCGATCACTTTCACATCGCGGCGATCGGCCTGCAGTCCGCGTAAGGCGGCTGCGACTTCCGGCGCGGTGTTCTGATCGACGATCACCAGATCGTCGATTATGGGTTCGGCCAGCGCGCTTCGGAGCGAGAGTTCCAGGGGGGACTGACCGGAAAGCCTGCGCAACTCGCGCACAACGACGATCGCCGACACGCGCGGCTCCAACGCCACAGCCGCTGTGCGCTCGCGTGATGGGAATTTGTCCACCCGTGCCTTCTCCGCCCGGACTCCTATCCTGACGTGCGCCGTCAGGCGCGTCTAGGCGGCTCGGAGGTCCATCCAGCAGCGCGCCATTACGTCCGCTTTAGATCGGGCGGAAGCGCCTCTTCGGCAAGGCCGGCCGCGGCTTGCTCCAGCCCCAGCGTCGTTTGCGCGTCGCTGCCAAGGCGGCGCAGCGCGAGCAGGCGACCCTCCGCCTCTTTCTTGCCCACCACGGCAATGACCGGGATTTTCGCCAGGGAGTGCTCGCGCACCTTGTAACCGACCTTTTCGTTGCGCAGATCGAGGTCGACGCGAAGGCCGGCCTTGCGCAGCGTGTCGGCGGCCTCCTTAGCGTAGCTGTCGGCGTCCGACGTGATGGTCGCGACTACAACTTGCACCGGCGCCAGCCACATCGGCAGAGCCCCGGCATAGTGCTCGATCAGCACGCCAATAAAGCGTTCGAGCGAGCCCAGGATGGCGCGGTGCAACATGACCGGGCGATGCTTGGCGCCGTCCTCGCCCACATAGGCCGCGTCGAGCCGCTCGGGCAGCACATAGTCAAGCTGCAGCGTGCCGCACTGCCACGTGCGGCCAATCGCGTCGCGCAAATGGAATTCGAGCTTCGGCCCGTAAAACGCGCCCTCGTTGGCGATGCGCTCAACCTGTACGCCTGCGAGGTTCGCAGCTTCCTCAAGCTTGTCTTCGGCGACGGTCCATTGCTCATCGGTGCCGAAGCGCTTGTCGGGACGCAGCGCAAGCTTCACCGAGTGCAGTTCGACGCCAAGATCGGCGTAGACCGAATTCAGCAATTCTACGAAAGCCCTGGACTCCTCAACGATCTGCTCGTCCGTGCAGAAGATGTGCGCATCGTCCTGACTCATCTGGCGCACGCGCAGCAACCCATGCGTTGAGCCGGAGCTTTCGCAGCGATGCAGCCCGTCGAACTCAGCCATACGGATCGGCAGATCGCGGTAGGAACGCTGGCCGTGATTGAAAATCTGCACGTG
>CAZHWA010000609.1:0-1787 GCA_964536175.1 uncultured Terricaulis sp.
TTGAGGCGGATCTTGATGACAGTCGGCTTAGCCATTGGTCGGGCCCGGAATACTCAAGGGTTCAGGAAAGCGCGCGAAAATACGGGGGCGCGCCCCAAAGTCAACTCGCCAGCCGCTCCAGCGTGTGCTTGCCGCGCGAAAACTTCAGAAACGGGGGCTGGACCGACTGGCCTTCCAGCCTTGCCTGCACCTCCTTAAGGACAAACCGGGTGATCGATGGGAGGTCGAGGGCCATCGCCTCCTCTAGCGCAAACCACTTGGTGTGCAACAATTCCTCGCTCGGCACCGGGTCGGCCTGAGCGCCCACGGTCTCGGCGTCGGCCAGGAAAAAGCGGGCGTCGAAGCGGCGCGGCCGGTACGGCGGGGTGATCGCCCGGGCTACAAAAGCGAGCTTGGACAGGTCCGGACCGCGCTCGTCGCCCAGCACCAGCCCAGCCTCCTCCCGGGTCTCGCGCACCGCCGCCAGCGCAAAGGCCCGAGGCGGCCGGCGCACAAGCCCGCCAGCACTAAGCAAGGCTTCCGTTTCAGGCGTCAGTTCGGCCGCGGCCGATGCGCGCGCATCGCCCGGATCGACCCTGCCGCCAGGGAACACCCACTTGTCCGGCATGAAGACATGGCCTCTGGCGCGCTGTCCCATCATCACCTCGCGACCGCCGCGAACGAGGATGAGCGTCGAGGCGTCGCGCGGCCGCACGGCCTTGGGCTTGTGCCCGTCCGGCGGATCGAACGGCTTTTCGTCCGCATTGAGTTTGAATTCATTGGCCGCGCTCATCGTCGCAACATAGGCCCGCCGCGGTGACGCCGCGAGCCCATGCCGCTAGGTTGCGTCACAAAGGAGCAGCCCCATGAGCCTTCACGGGACCTACGACGACAGCAATCTGTTCGCGAAAATCCTGCGCGGCGAAGTTCCGGCGGTGAAGGTGTTTGAGGACGATGAGGTGCTCGCCTTCATGGACATCTACCCGCAGACGCGCGGGCACCTGCTGGTCGTCCCGAAAAACGTGAAGGCGCGCAATTTCCTCGAATTGCCTGAAGAAAAGGTGGCGCCGCTGCTGACGCGCGTGCACCGTTTGACCAAGGCTGCGGCGAAGGCGCTGAAGCCTGATGGCGTGACGGTAACGCAGTTCAACGGCGAAGACGCCGGCCAGACCATCTTCCACCTGCACTTCCACATTATCCCGCGCTACGCCGGCCAGCGCCTAGCCGGCCATGGCCACGGCAACCGCGCCGACATTGCCGAGTTGCAGAAACTCGCCGGCGAGATCGCCGCCGCGCTCTAGACGCGCCAGAACGGGCCCCAGTCCGCGTCTTGGCTTTCGCTGCGGGCGTTGCGCGACCAGCGAGCGGCGCGGCCTCCTCTTTCGCCGCATTCACATAAAGGCCGTCGTGAAAAAATTTCGGGATGTGGGCGGCTGGAGGCGTCGTCGGTCCCGAAAGCCGCCGTTTTTGTCGTCAGGGTGAACAAAGCCCCGGGGCGACGGCGTTCGCGGCGCGACTATCGGCGTACTGCTTTTCGACGATCAGGTATGTCGTGGTCTCATCGCCGATATTCAGCGCCGTGTGGCGCACCTCAACATCGTTGGCGAAAGAACCGCCGGCCCGCACCGGCGCCTCGCGCACGCCCTCGTCGGTCGTAATGCGCATGACGCTCTCGCCCTCGAGCACGTAGCCGAAGTGCGGCGGATGATAGTGCATCTCGTGCCCGACGCCCGGCGGAAACGTGCAGCGCAGGACGCGGATTTGCGCGTCCTCATGCAGCGCTTCGCAAACACGCTCGCCCTCCCAGC
>CAZHWA010000610.1:0-1786 GCA_964536175.1 uncultured Terricaulis sp.
CATCTTATCGACAGCCTTGGCGTCCTTGCGCCGCGTCTCATCTTCAACCGCGGCGATGAACGCAGCGACGGAGGCTTTGGTGCGCTGAGTTTTCGGTTCAGCCGGCATGGCAAACGTTAAGACACCGCAGTGGTGCGAAGCAGGCCAGCCACGCTTAAGTCTTCGTCCAAGTCAGGCCAATGAATGCCGTGGCCGGCGGCGGACGGCTCCCATTTGGCGCGTTGTTGCGGAGTCGCCGCGGCAAGCCGAGGAAACCAGGCGAGCGGCGCCGAGATTTTGCGGCCGTCCCGCAAGCGCACTTCGAGTGCGTCATCGGTGACGCGAACATCCGCGACACGGTCGTCGAGTTCAGCCGAAATAGACACGCCACGCCTCCAGAAACACGGCCACCTCAGTCGTGACCTTGGCCTCGATCTCGCGAAGCTCCTTGGCAGAATAGCCGACATTGCGCGCCATGGCGACCGGTTGAAGCCAGTACTGGGCCGTGCATCCGGACTTGTCGATGTGAATGTGGGGCGGCTCCGCGCCTTCGTTGGAGAAGAAGTAGAAGCGATAGCCGTTCCAGCGCAACACGGTTGGCATTTTCGCTCCCCTGTCAGCCGTGCTTGTGCTGCTCTGTCACCCAATTCCCAGCTTCCGCGAGAGCCAAGAAGGGGCCGATGACGAAACGGAGACCAAAGCAATCGGTACGGAAAGGAGGAAGAGCGGGTAAGCGCTGCGCGGCAACAAAAGGCTTGCTGCCACGGCAACGCCCACTCCAATTGCCATGGCCATCCAAGTATCGCGCGCCCGGGGTGGCACAAGCCCTGTCGTCCCTTCGCGGGGCGTTTCGTCTTCGACGGCGGCGATGAAGGCCGAGACGGAAGCATTGGTCTTTTGCGTCTTCGGCTCAGCCATGACTCACTCCCTTTAAGCGGGAGAAGGCCAGCGCGGGCTCACAGGCAGACGTAATCGATGACGTACTGGCTGGCTTCCCACGAGCAGCCCAGCGAGATTCGTCCCCTGCCGTGCAGAACCGCTTCTTCGCGGGTGAGCAGGAACTCCTTCTCGCCCTCGGGGGTGACGAAGGTGCCATTGCTGCTGCGGTCGACCAGCATGAATTTGTCGCCGCGCAATTCGATCGTGGCATGGCGGCGGGAGGCGCGGCTGTCGGCCACGTGTAGATCCGCCGTCTCGTCGCGGCCAATATGCAGCACCGGCCGTTTGCGATCCACGACGAAGGCGCCGCCGGCGAAATAGGCGCGGAGTTCCGGCTCGGTCTCAGGGCTTAAGCTGAGATTATACAGGATGGTGACTTCGTCCATCGCCTCGCACCTGAGCTCGTACAAATCGATCGCCATCGACGCGCCCCGCAGCACGCGCGGCGGAAGTTTGCGAAGCACGGTACGCCAGTCGCCGCTGAGGCGCTGGCAGGTCTCGTCGGTGGTGAGGGCGCGGCCCGGCGAGGCCAGCTCCATCAGGCGCGCCGCGACATTCACGGTGTCGCCGAAGACATCGTCTGAACTGATGAGCACCGGGCCGGAATGGAATCCGACTCGAATGGCCAAGCGGGGCTGGGACGGGCGGCCAAAATTGGCCAATCTGACGTGCATGCTGACGACGGCGTCTGCAGCGTCCGCCGCCGTGGCGAATACGGCCATCACGCCATCGCCTGTATGCTTGACGATGCGGCCCTGCTTGTCGGTGATGGCGGCGCTGATGGCCTGAATACAGGCGCTGATGACGCTGAAGGCGCGGCTGTCTCCGATGCGTCCGTACAGCTGAGTGCTGCCGACCAGATCGGCAA
>CAZHWA010000611.1:0-1775 GCA_964536175.1 uncultured Terricaulis sp.
GGCATACTGATCAAGAACGCCGAAGCGCTGGAGCGCTTTGAAAAGGTCGATACGCTGGTGATCGACAAGACC
Organism: uncultured Terricaulis sp.; assembly: GCA_964536175.1. Classification (GTDB taxonomy): domain Bacteria; phylum Pseudomonadota; class Alphaproteobacteria; order Caulobacterales; family Aquidulcibacteraceae; genus Vitreimonas. Next base: position 73 of record CAZHWA010000611.1, read on the forward strand.
GGCACGCTGACCGAAGGCAAGCCGGCGGTCACCGCCTTGCTGACGCGCGAAGCGGATCAGAACGACGTGCTGCGCCTGGCGGCGAGCCTGGAACGCAGCAGCGAGCATCCCCTGGCCGACGCCATCGTGCAGGCCGCGAACGAACGCGGCCTGACGCTGAGCGAGCCCTCCGAGTTTGACTCGCCCGTCGGCAAAGGCGTTGTCGGGATTGTCGAGGGCAAGCGCATCGTCGCCGGCCGCGCCAGCTTTCTGGCCGAACACGGCGTTGATGTGAGGGCCCTCGAAACCGACGCCGATCACCTGCGCGGCGATGGCGCGACAGCGATTTTTGTCGGCGTCGACGGCAAGGCAGCCGGCGTGATTGCGATCGCCGACCCGATCAAGCCAACCACTGCGCAAGCCATCCGCGCGCTCAAAGCGCAAGCCATTCGCCTCGTAATCATGACCGGCGACAATCGCACGACCGCGGTCGCCGTCGCGCGTCAGCTCGGCATCGACGAAGTGGAAGCTGACGTGCTGCCGCAAGACAAGGCCGCCGTCGTCGAGAAGCTGCGCGCCAAAGGGCGCGTCGTCGCCATGGCGGGCGACGGCGTCAACGACGCGCCGGCGCTCGCCGCGGCCGATGTCGGCATCGCCATGGGCGCGGGCGCCGACGTGGCGATCGAAAGCGCCGGCGTGACGCTGCTGAAGGGCGACCTGATGGGCCTGGTGCGCGCGCGCAAACTATCGCAAGCGGTGATGCGCAACATTCGCCAGAACCTCTTCTTCGCCTTCATCTACAATGCAGCCGGCGTCCCCATCGCTGCGGGCGTGCTTTATCCAGCCTTCGGCATCCTGCTATCGCCGCAGCTCGCGGCGGGCGCGATGGCGCTGTCTTCGGTCAGCGTCATCGCCAACGCGCTCAGGCTGCGCGCAACGAAGCTGCAAGACATCTGATTTAACCAGGGGAACAGAATGATCCGCAGCCTCTCGATCGTCACCGCGGCGACGCTCGCTGTCGCGCAGCCCGCTCTTGCTCAACATCACGACCAAGGGCAGCACGCGCAAACCGAATCCGAGCACCAACACGATACCGAGCCGCCCGCGACGGAGCCTCATGGCGGGCACGAAGCGCACGCTCCTGAGCTAGAGGATTTTCGCTGGCGCGATCCGCATTTCGCCAGCGCGCACGGCTCCTACCCGATGAGCCGCGATGCGTCGGGCACGGCGTGGCAGCCGGATGTTTCGAGTCACGGCGGCGTCCACGGAGCGAGCGGCGACTGGATGCTGATGGGCCACGTGCTGCTAAACGGCGTCTATTCCTGGCAAGACGGGCCGCGCGGCGATGAGAAGGCGTTCCTCGCCGGCATGATCATGGGCTCGGCGCGGCGCGACTTCGCCGGTGGCGGCACGCTGAACCTGCGCGCAATGCTCTCGCCGGATCCTTTCATGGGCGCGAACGGCTATCCCCTGCTGTTCGCGGCGGGCGAGACCGCTGACGGCGTCGAGCCGCTGGTGGACCGCCAGCATCCGCACGATCTATTGATGGAATTGTCGGCGTCCTACGCGCACCGGCTTGGACCAAACTCTTCGGTGTTCGTCTATGGCGGTTTGCCGGGCGAACCAGCCTTCGGCCCGCCCGCTTTCATGCATCGCATGGCGGCTATGGATTCGCCGGAAGCGCCGATCACGCACCATTGGTTCGATTCCACGCACATCACGTT
>CAZHWA010000612.1:0-1028 GCA_964536175.1 uncultured Terricaulis sp.
GCCAGATGGTGGCTGCGAGCGGCGAGTTGCACGATCCGCTCGGCGTCGTCGGGGTCATCAGCGCATTTAACTTTCCCGTGGCCGTATGGGCGTGGAATTCGGCGCTCGCGGCCGTCTGCGGCAATGCCACATTGTGGAAGCCGTCGAGCAAGACGCCGTTGACGGCCGTCGCGGTGACGAAGATCGCGGCGCGCGTCTGCATCGAGTGCGGCGTCGATCCGGCGATTTTCAGCCTCGTCATCGGCCGCGGATCGACCATCGGCGAGACGCTCATTTCCGACAAGCGCATTCCGCTGGTCTCGGCCACCGGCTCCTGCCGCATGGGCTATCACGTCGGCGAAGTCGTCGGCCGCCGGCTCGCGCGGACGATCCTCGAGCTGGGCGGTAATAATGCCATCATTGTGACGCCCCATGCGAATCTGGACCTCGCGACGCGGGCGATCCTCTTCGGCGCGGTCGGCACGGCCGGCCAGCGCTGCACCAGCACGCGCCGCATCATCGTCCACGAGAGCGTGCGCAAGGAACTGACCGACCGCCTCGTCAGCGCCTATCGGCAGGTGAAGATCGGCAATCCGCTGACCGAAGGCACATTGATGGGCCCGCTCATCGATGCGGGCGCGGTCGATGACATGATGAAGGCACTCGACCGCCTCCGCGCCGAGGGCGGCGAAGTCCTCTGCGGCGGCGAGAAGCTCTCAGGCGCGGATCATGCGGGCGGCTGCTTTGTCACGCCCGCCATTGCATGCGCGAAGAACGAATACAAGATCGTGCAGGAAGAGACCTTCGCGCCCATCCTCTACATCATCGGCTATGGCGCCGCATCGGGTTACATGTCCGAGGCCTCAAGCCTCGGCGATCTCGACGAAGCGATCCGCCTGCATAACGACGTTCCGCAGGGGCTGAGTAGCGCGATCTTCACCGAAAACCTGCTCGAAGCCGAGAAGTTCCTCTCTGCCGTCGGCAGTGATTGCGGCATTGCCAACGTTAATATCGGCACGAGCGGCGCCGAGATCGGCGGCGCGTTCGGC
>CAZHWA010000612.1:1038-1771 GCA_964536175.1 uncultured Terricaulis sp.
GGGGGGGGCGGGGGGGTGGGGGGCGCGTTGGGCGGCGAAAAAGGAAGGGGGGGCGGGCGGGAATCCGGCAGCGACAGCTGGAAGGCCTACATGCGGCGGCAGACGAATACGATCAACTACACGCGCGATCTTCCACTGGCGCAGGGGATCCGCTTTGGATAAGCCCCAATCTGGAAGAGCGGTGTGGAACCGGCTCATGGCCGGCTATGAACATGGTGGGTGTGCACTCAGCCGAGTGTCATGACGACGACACAGCGGCACGCCCTGTCGCTCGCAGGCGCTCCGAATGCCGGCCGTGACGGCCGAAGTCGCCGGGCGGGCGGTTGGCGAATGACAAAACCGTCACTCATTCGGCGCCTCGTTCGTGCATCAGTGCCCGGCGATTCCCGACGCAGCTGTCGAAATACTCGCTGCGGAGTATTTCGACAGCTTGCGACGGTCGAGGCTCTGATCGGGCGACTCTGCGATGACGGAGCCACACCTCAAGCCGCGCGACGGCTGCGGTGCCGACGCCGCTTCATCGACCACCACCCCACAACCATCAGCGGAATCAGCGGCATCGTACCGGGGCCGCAGACCAGGCCGCATGCGTCGCCATTGCCGGCCTCCTCGCAGGCGTCGCCGATGCCGTCGTTGTCTTCATCAGCCTGATCGGCATTGGCGACATCGGGGCAATTGTCCACGCAGTCCGGAATGCCGTCGCCGTCTGTGTCCGTTTCCGCCTCGCCGCAGC
>CAZHWA010000613.1:0-1767 GCA_964536175.1 uncultured Terricaulis sp.
CGATCGCTCGCGAACTGCACGAAGCGCGGCGCATGCGGGAGGAAGCCGAGAAGCTGCTGGCCGACTACGAAGCCAAGCGCGCCGGCGCTGAAGCCGAAGCCAAGGCGATCGTCGAAGCGGCCAAGGAACAAGCCGCGATGGTGGCCGAGGAAACGCGCCAGTCGATGATGGCGGCGATGGCGCGTCGCGAAAAGCAGGCAGAGGATCGCATCAAATCGGCCGAGACCAAGGCCGCCGACGAAGTGCGCGCCGCGGCGGCGGAAGCTGCGATCCAAGCGGCCGAGCGCATGATCCGCGAACGCATGAACGACCAGACGCAAGCCGGACTCGTGCGCGAAGGCGTCGGCGAGCTGCAGCAGCGCAAGTTCGGCTAAGCCGACAGCCAGATGAAATGCGAGCGCCGCGCAGCTTTGACAGGCTGCGCGGCGTTCTTTATGTAGCGCGCGTTCTCGGGGAGTAGCCGGCCGCGCGACAGCGGCGCCCGCGTCAACAGACTTGGCCTGGATCGCATCCAGGACATGGCGCGAGCGGCGGATCTTTCGATCCGGATTGGCGAGACCGACGGCGCTGCGTTGCGCGGGCCGCGTGACGCGCATGGCGTCGTCGTCTCCACACCGGCCCCGGAAGATTATCGATGCTCGAAGCGTTTGGCGTTTCCACCGGGCTCGTGGCGCTCGCGGAAATTGGCGACAAGACGCAGCTCTTGGCGATCGTGCTGGCCGCACGCTTTCGCGCGCCCGTTCCGATCCTGCTCGGCATTCTCGCCGCCACGCTGCTCAATCACGGCGCCGCCGCTGCGCTTGGCTTTCTCGTGGCCCAATGGCTGACCGGCGATCTCTTCCGCATCGGCGTCGGCGCAGCGTTCATCGCCATGGCCGCCTGGGCGCTCATTCCGGACAAGGACGACGAACGGGCGGAGCAGATGAATGCAGGCGGTGTTTTCCTGACGACGCTAGCGGCGTTCTTCCTGGTCGAGATTGGCGACAAGACCCAGATCGCAACATCTCTGCTCGCGGCGCGCTACCACGACATCCTCACCGTCACCGCCGGCACCACGCTCGGCATGATGCTGGCGAATGTGCCCGCCGTGCTGCTCGGCGCAGCGGTGACGCGTGTCGTGCCGCTCAGATATGTACGCATCGGCGCAGCTTTGGTGTTTGCGCTGATTGGCGCCTGGGTGATTGTTAGCGCTGCGTTGTGACGCCTATTCCGCGGCGTAGCGCGCGCTGGTGTTCTCGCCGCGCTTCCAGCGCAGCTTGGGCTGGCGCGCGGCGCGCGTGTCGTCGAGGCGCCGCAGCGGCGTCAGCTTCGGCGCCTGCTTGAAGAACTCAACCTCGCCCGCCTTCACCCGCTCAGCCAACGCGATCATCACGTCGGCGAAGCGGTCAAGCTCGCGCTTTGGTTCGGTTTCAGTCGGCTCGATCAGCATGGCGCCGTGCACGACAAGCGGGAAATAGGTCGTGAACGGGTGATAGCCCTCGTCGAGCAGCGCCTTGGCCATATCGATGGTTTCGACGCCCTTCGGCTTGATCGATGAATCATCGAGCAGCACTTCGTGCATGCAGGGTCCCTCGCCGAACGGCGCGCTGAAGTGCGGCTTGAGGCGCGCCAGCAGATCGTTCGCATTGAGCACCGCGTCTTCGGCGACTTGCCGCAGACCATCCGAGCCGTGGCTCATCATGTAGGCGAGCGCGCGCGTGAACATGCCCATTTGGCCGTGGAACGCGCACATGCGGCCGAATGCTTGTGTGCCAGCGGTATGTTCGC
>CAZHWA010000614.1:0-1765 GCA_964536175.1 uncultured Terricaulis sp.
GCCCGACATGACGATGCCGAGCATCGCGCCCATGAACGCCAGCAGAAATGAGTAGAAGCGCGGAACCGGATCGTCCACCGACATGTAATAGCGGGCGTACAGGATTACGAGCGCGCCAATGCCGATCACCAGCAGCGCAAACAGCCAGGACAGTCCATCCAGCCGGAAGATCAGGTCCAGGCCGATCATCGGCAGCCAGGCGACGTCGGCGCGCGCCCCGGCCCCGACCTCTGGATAGAGCATCAGCAGACAGACGAAGCCTGCGATCGTCACGGTCGAAGCGAGCGTTGCGGCTGCGTTCCTGGCGTGCGCCGGCAGCCACGCCGCAATCAGCGCGCCGGCGAACGGCAGACCGAGCATCACTAGAAGAAGGAAATCAGCGGGCATCCAACGCCATTGTGCTGAACGGGAGCATCCGCCTCAAGCCTATCGCAGAGTCAGATGAAGCAAGTCCCGCGTACGCCCGAGCGATGACGAAGATGCCGCAGGGCAGGCTGCTCAAGTGCGCTTGGGTTTTCTAGCGCGGCGGACATTCCCCTCCAGGCTGGCATTGAACAGGCCCGATGGGTCGGGGAGGGCCGCGGCTCGGGCGAAGGTCAACTGCACCTTGTCCTTGTACGTCTCGCCCGTACAGATGAGCGTTCCCAAACCGGCGCGCCGCGGCATTTGCGCGTCTCCGTTGCCTGCGGATCGGCTCGCTGGACCGGCGCTCGCACGTGCGCGAGCGTATCGGCGCGCCAATCCGGCTCGGTCGATGCTCGCATCGGCGTCGTTGCCTTCGCGATTTTACTGTTCGCGGCTCTCCCCATGACGCCCTCACATTTTTTCGCCTGGCAGCTTGCTGGCTTGTTTTACCCAATCTCGGAACTGCTTTTCATCGAGTTCGCCTTCGTGGATGTCGTAATAGCGCACAGCTGGGTATTTCGACTTCCCGGCCGGCTGCGGCTTGAGTGAAGCGCCCTTGAAAAACGTCACCTTCACGTAACGCGTGAACACGTGGAACGAGAGGAACCAGCGATCCTCTTCAAGGCCGTAGAAGGGCGAGTTCCACTTCACGGCCTTTTTCACCTTTGGTACGGCGCGGCTGATAATAGCATCGAGACGGGCGCAAACGTCTTGTTTCCAGCCGGGCACGGCGGCGATGTAGGCCCGCACCGGCGCTTCGCCGTGGCCCTTGGCGATTTGCGGGTTGCCGCCCGACAGCAGCTTCGGCCGCGCTGTCTTGCTCTTGGACCGCGTGCGTTTGGCCGAGGAGCGTTTTGCCGCCGTCTTCGCCATCGTCATCCTTGCCCGCGCCGCTTCGGCAAATAGGGATGTACGAAGAGATAGATCCCGCTCAGCGCCAGCAAAGCCAGCGGCGCCAACGGAACGTAGGACATCCAGACGATCGGATCGGGCTGCGCCAGCGCAAGTGCTGTGGCGATCACGCTGAGCACGAAAATCGCCGACACCAGCGGTGGAACTGGCGAATGAATTTGCTCATGCGACCCTCCCTTACCGGTCTTGCATATAACTTGCGGGCGCCGCGCCGTTCATCGCTCCGTCAAACCGCGCTGCGCCATACGCCATAGGAGATATTCGAGGCGGTCCTGGCCGAAGAACGGCTCGTCGTCGAACACGAACAGGGGCACGCCCCAATGCCCGGCGTTCTTCTGATCGGCCTCGTTGCGTGCGATGTCGGCGTCGAAGCGCGCGGGCTCGGCTTCCACAGCTTGTTCGAGAGCGCCGGCATCGAGGCCGGCTTCTTCCAGCGCGCGGGTCAGAT
>CAZHWA010000615.1:0-1758 GCA_964536175.1 uncultured Terricaulis sp.
ACCAGAAAAGATTGCAGAGCTTTATGCTATTGCTGATGCCAACGGCAGCGCCATACCGTCTATAAATTACCCAAGTAAAAAGATAAATATAGCTGGCGTTATAAAGGGAAGCAGCCAAGACGATCTTGATAGTCGCATAGATACATTTAAAGCGTATTTCAACGGAAAGAATAAAAACCTAGATATTGACTATGCAGGTACGACTAGGCGCTACATCGCAACAGCAAACACCATATCAATTACACGACAACAAAAAGCGAACTTTGCAGCCTTTGCAATAGAGTTTATCTGTACTAAGCCGTTCGGTGTTGAGACCAGCGCTACTAGCATTGCTAACGAAGCAAATTACACCAGCGCTACTCTAAATATGACCCCGACTATAGCCGGATCAGCACCATATCAACTGCCAATATTCACAATTACGATTGACGCTCTAACTGGCGATGGTGATTATGTACAAATATCGAACGACAACAATGGTCAAGACATACTGCTTTATGGACTAGGGCTTGAAGCTGGTGATGTGATAGTGATTGACTGCGAAAATAGAACCGTTACAGTAAATGATGAACTGGTTGATTATACAGGCGTATTTTTGGAACTTGAGCCGGGTGCAAACTCCATTACCTACACAGACGGCTTTGCAACGCGTACAGTCGACATAGTAGCCTCATACTATAAACGGTATCTATAAAATGCAGCAGAACTTCTCTACTACCAAGACCGCTGGGAACGGCACAAACACTGGTCCGGGCTACCCACCAAACGCAAGCTGGAGTGACCCAGATGGCGTGACAGGCGTAGGCACACCTGCGTCTATAGGCTTTTTCGAGGGAGGGCAGCAGGGCGACACTCTTGTAGTTGATCAATTTGGCTTTGATATTCCCGACTTTGCAGTGATAGACGGTATCTCGGTCACGGTAGAGGGCGACAATACAGGTTGCTATGGAACTGTTACTTTGACTGATGGAGTTACGCCAGCCGATGTCACTACACTAAACGAAACTTTCGGAGGGTCAGACGATCTATGGGGCGCTTCTGAAATAACCAACGCACAGGTTAATGACTCTGGCTTTGGTGTAAGTATAGATCTTGCAGACCAGAGTGGTGGTGACGGGATAGCAGAAATATCGCTGTTAGAGATAACCGTTTACTGGCATATAGATATTGACGCTGCGCCAGCTGATGTACCAACACGAGTTGCATACAAAGTTTATTCAAGAGATGACAAGTATCTGGGTGAGCTGCCAAATGTGACGAGTCCTTTTGGTTTTTCACAAGACATAAACAACGCTGGATCAACTATTGATGTAGTATGTGCCTATAAAGCAGAGAATGTTACAACAACAGACGCTTTGCTTACTGACGATGACGAAGAAATACTAACTGATGACGATTTGCCTATACTAGCAGAACGCACAAATATTGTTATTGCTGAAGGCTCATCGTCACATGATGCTATATTCAAAAATTCAAACCGTGTAAAGGTATGGGTATACAACTATTGGTATCCTAACGGCAAGCTGATGTTCAGTGGGCAGGTAAATAAGATTGGCTTTAGTACAGGCAAGGCTACTGTTACATTGCACGTAATCAGTGATGGCATGGATCTACAGAACTTTATAGCTAGCGGTTTCCCTTTCAGCTATACAACCGATGTTTCCCAAACTGCTCAAAACGGATATGTGACCGTGTCTCAGGATAGCAAGGGCGCTGGGTATACTAGATACGGTCAGACATTCAGAGTTGGTGCTGGTG
>CAZHWA010000616.1:0-1756 GCA_964536175.1 uncultured Terricaulis sp.
CACCCCAATCGTGACCGATCAGTACTGCCGGCGCGCCCGGAGACAGCGCATCGATCGCGCCGGCCACATCGGCAGCCATGTTCTGCATCGAATACGCCTCGATCGGATACGGCTTGTCCGAGCCGCCATAGCCGCGCACGTCGATGGCGCAGGCGGTGAAGCCAGCGGCCGCGAAAGGACCCATCTGGTGGCGCCAGGAATACCAGCTCTCGGGAAAACCGTGCACCATGAGGATGAGCGGGCCTTCGCCCTGCACTGCCGCTCGCAGGCGGATGCCGTTGGTCTCGATCATGCGGAAATCAGGCGGCTTCACCGTAGGTGCTCCGGCAGCATAGGTTGCGTCAGGATGCTCTCGTAAGCACGCCAACGGGCTTCGGGACTCGATCCTGCTCGCTCAATATAGGTGCGGACCAGGTCCTCGCCGGTGGCGTAATTGATCACATAAGAACGATATTGCTCGGCGAAAGCGATGGCGCGTTCGGCGCGCTCGCGCGACATCAGCTGATAGCGCTGTGTGAGTTCGATGGCTCGCTCACGGCCAATCTCGCCATCCAGGTACATTGCCGCAATGGTGAGCCGCGCGCCGCTCAATTCGTCCACGGCTTGATTGAAAGCCTCAAGCGCCGGAGCGGCGGCGGGATCGAGACCTGCAAGCGGATAAAGCGTGGCGGCTTCGAACCGAAGGCGTTCCTCGCGGGGAAAGGCCAAGTCCACTCCGTAATTGCCGGCGCCTTCATTCAGGGGCCCAAGTGGAGAATACAGCGGCAGCACCGAATATTCGAGGAAACCACGCTCGCGATAGAGCCGCTCGGCGTAGATCCCCTGCACGTGATGACCAGGATAGCCCTCGTGACAGCCATAGCCGATGGCCGCATCGATCCGCACTGGGAGGCTCACGTTGATCTGGATCAGGCTCACATTGTCGCCGCGATACCAGTTATACGCGCCCCAGCTCTGACCCGTGACAAACTCCATGTCGAAGCGTTCGTTCTCCGGCAAATCCAGATGCTGGCGCGTACGCCGCCGGCATTCAGCTATCGCGGCCTGCATCACGTCTGTGAGGCGCGCGGCCGGAATCGTATAGCGCGCCATGAAAGCCTGGACGCGGTCCGCCAACGCTCCCTCACCTGGCACGACAGACTCGATGCGGACAAGCGCAGCGTCATAGTCGGATAGCGGACGCAGCGTGGGCCGCAGATTGAACAGGCGCTCGGCCTCCTCGGCGAATGGGAGTCGCAGCCCCTCGATCATGTCCAGCCGGAACCGTGCGCTAGCGACATAGACTTCCAGCGTGCGCGCGCGCCGTGTTGTAGCTACATCGCCGGGACCAGCCGCGAGTGCGGCGAGTTGTGCGCGCAAGACGTCAGCGTCGCGCTTAAGCTCTTCGATCGAACGCTGGTTGGCGCCGGCTTCTTCCTTCCAAGCATCAGGTCCGTAATAGGCGTCGATATAACCGTCCTCGTGTTCGCCGATAGCCAGCGCAAGGCGAACATAGCGCTCGGCCAGGCCATTCAGATCGGAAGATGGCGCGGTAATGCAGGCCGCCACGAGCAGGACAAGCAAAGATGCTATCGCACGCATGCGCCACTCCTCGCCTAACCTTAGCAGACTTCCGGGAGCTGTCGCGCGGGCGCCCCGGCGTCAAGTCCGCGGTCATGACCGATGCCAAGACTGATGAGGCCGCCGCAGGAGCGGCCGCCGGTCCGGTCTCAAAGGTGGACACAAAGGGCCGGCTGCGCGGGATATGACCAGCAGA
>CAZHWA010000617.1:0-1756 GCA_964536175.1 uncultured Terricaulis sp.
GTCCTTGGTGACGTGTACGACAAGCAGCAGTACCGCGACACTCTTCTTGGCGAAGCGCACCAATTCGTGTGCGCAAGCGCGCACTTGTGCGACCGTGCCAGGCGCCGCTTCGACGCCGTCCGCCCATAACGTCTGGATCGAGTCGGCGATGACGACGTCTGGCTTCAACGCCTTCAGGCCTTCCAGTATTTTGCGCAGGTCGGTTTCTGCGGCGAGGTGAACAGGCGCATCGGCCGCCTTAAGCCGGCGCGCGCGGTCCTGCACTTGCGCTTCGGCCTCCTCGCCGGTGACATAGGCGACAGCGGCGCCGCGCCGCGCGAGCGAGGCGGCGGCCTGCAACAAGAGCGTGGATTTACCGACGCCGGGGTCGCCGCCGATAAGAATGGCGGATGCCGGCACAAGCCCGCCGCCGCATACGCGGTCCAGTTCGGAAATGCCGGTGGCAAGACGCGCAGGCGGCTCGCTTTCGCCCGTCAGCGGCACAAACGCGGCCGCCTTGCTTCGTTTGCCGGTTGGAGCGGCCATCGATCCTGGAACGACCGGACGCGCGGCTTCTTCGACAAGCGTGTTCCACTCTCCGCACGCATCGCACTTGCCTTGCCAGCGCGGCCATATGGCGCCGCACGCCTGGCAGGTGAAGATGTGGTCAGGCTTGGCCATGTTTTCGATTCCAGGGCCATAGTAGCGCGTAACACGCCTTTTCGCAGCGGCGCCGGAACGGCCTCGGCGGCGATCCGTTCGACTCCGGAAGGAGCGAGTACATGAGCGCGCAAGGCTTGGACGTCTTCGACAAGACGCTGCAGACCACGCATATCTGGCTCAACGAGATTGGCGAGGGACTCATTCCGGATAGGCAATTGTCATGGAGAGTGCTCGGCGTCGTGCTGCGCAATCTGCGCGATCAGCTTCCGGTCGAACTCTCGGCGCATCTGAGTGCGGAACTGCCACTTCTGGTGCGGGGCGCTTTTTACGATCAGTACCGCCCTGCCATACAGCCCTTGCGCGATCGTGACATTGAACTTTTCCTCGAGCGCGTTGCGGCCGAGCTGCAAGACAATCGCCCGGTCGATCCGCGCGACGCCGTGCGCGCCGTTCTTGCGACCTTGTCGCGGCATATTCCGAAGGGTCAGATCGGCAAAGTCCAGGACGCGCTGCCGCAGCGCTTGCGCGATTTCTGGCGCGATGCAGAGGAAGCCGTTACGCCCCCGCCGGACGTGCGCGCCAGCGCAGGCGCAGAAGAGGTGCGGCCGGCCGGCTGAGGGTTGCGGTAGCGCGCGCCGCGTGATTTGGAAACGGCATGACACTGCGATTTGCATTCTGCGCCGCGGCGTTTCTGGCCGCCTGCGGACAGCCCGCCCAACAGCAAACGGCCACGCCTGCCTCCGCGCCGAGCGCGGCGGCGCGGGCGGAATCGCCGCCAGTCCCGCGCCTGGACCACGAGACCGTAATCGGCACCTGGTCGTTCGACGGCTCCTGCGCTTCAGGCGACGGCATGGGCATCAATGCCGATGGCGACGCCTTCTACGACGAATGGGGGACGGGCAGATGGAGCATCAACAGGCAAAACCAATTGGTGCTCGAACTGGTGCGGCGCGAACCGGGCGTCATTGAGGATCCCGGCGCGCCGGTGACCCTGACCATCGATGTGCGCGCCTCGAGCGAAGAAGCGATGGAGCTTGCTGTGCGGGGTGAGGGGGCCGAGCCGGCGCGCGAAGTGACCGCACTTAGGTGTTCTTAATATTCGCCATGCGTTAGT
>CAZHWA010000618.1:0-1730 GCA_964536175.1 uncultured Terricaulis sp.
CGAGGAGGCCAAGAAGGCCGCCTATCAGCTCTGGATCGATTTCGGCGATCCGCTCGGCGTTAAGAAGTCGAGCGCGCAGGTTGTCGAGAATTACGATCTCGGCGAACTCCTGGGCCGGCGCGTTGCGGCGGTGGTGAACTTCGAACCCAAGCAGATCGGCAAGTTCATGAGCGAAGTGCTGTGCCTGGGCTTCCCGGACCGCAACGGCAACGTCGTGCTGTTGAACGTGGACCGCCCGGCGCTGACCGGCGGGCGGCTGTACTAGGGCGCGGACCGCCCTACCGTAGGCGGATGGACACATTTAGCCTTCTGATCCTGTTCATGCTGGTCGCCTCAGTGCTGCAGCCGGCGTTGCAGGCGCGCATGCTCGCTTCCAAGCGGGCGCAGCAGATCCGCACAGTGGAGCGCGAGCGCGGCTCGCGCGTCATCACCATGATCCATCGTGAGGAGACGCGAAAGTTCTTCGCCGTCCCGGTGGCGCGGATGATTTCGCTGGAGGATGCCCAACAGATCATCCCAGCCATCCAGGAAACGCCGAACGACACGCCAATCGACCTGGTGGTGCATACGCCGGGGGGCATGGTTCTGGCGGCAATGCAGATCGCGCGCGCACTGAAAGCGCATCCGGCGAAAGTGACGGTGCACGTGCCGGTTTATGCGATGTCCGGAGGCACGCTCATCGCGCTCGCTGCCGACGAGATTGCGATGGACGACTTCTCGGTGCTTGGTCCGAGCGATCCGCAGATCGCCGGCATTCCGGCCGCAAGCCTGCTGGCGGTCAAAGCGGAGAAGCCGATTGAAGAAATCAACGACCTCACCTTGATGTTCGCCAATATGAGCGAGAAGGCGCTGCGTCAGGTGAAGGCCGGCGCGCGCGAACTCCTGAACGACAAGATGGCGCCGGCAGCGGCTGAGGCGTTAGTGGAGAAGCTGGCAAGCGGACAATGGACGCACGATTACGCGCTCACCTTCAAGGAGGCCCGCCAACTCGGCCTTCATGTGAAGCAGGGTGTGCCAGGCTCGATCCGCAAGCTGATGAGGCTATACCCTCAGCCCGTGCGCCAGCAACCCGCCATCGAGTTCCTACCCCTGCCGACGCGCGCGCCAAGCCGCGAGGCAAAGCCGGCGCCATAGGAGCGCCTAGCGTTCAGTTTATCGGCTCGTCGCCCGCGGGGACGGGGTCCGGCTCTGGTTCGGCAGGCGGGGTGATAGCCGCTGGACCGCCGGCGCTTGGCGCGGGCGCCTGAGGCGCCGTCACGGCCGGCGGCACGAGATCGGGGTCGGGCGTTTCGCCGCTCGCCGGAGCATCGGGCAGGGCCGCGTCGGGCGCGGGCGCCGGGGCCGGCTGGAGGGAGCGCAGCTCGGCGATACGGCCGCGCACGCGCAGCGCATGTCCGCTGTCGGGGAAATCGTTGAGGAAGGCTTCGAGCGCCTCGATCGTGTCAGCATCGCTCGCCGCTTCGAAGCTGCGCTCTTCGAGGTCAGCCAACGCTTGCTGCGCTTCGTTGCGGTACTCGCCAGGATCGCCGTCAATGAACGCGCGGAGCGCGCCCGCATCGTTGCGGTCGACCGTCTCCCACACCGTTTCGTGCGTGTCGGCCGCTTGCGATTGGGTCCAGAAAAAATAGCCGCCGCCACCCGCCAGCACGATGACCAGAAAGGTGACGATAGCGATGAGCACCATGCGGCCGCCGCCGCTTCTCGGCTCCGCCGGCTCGGCCATGTGCGAC
>CAZHWA010000619.1:0-1729 GCA_964536175.1 uncultured Terricaulis sp.
AGTTGCACATTCTCGCCTTCGCTCTCGGCCTCGATGTCGAGGACCAACGCGACGTGTTCGAGATAGGCTTCGAGCGTGTCGTACTGGCCCATGGACTGGACCAGTTCTTTCAGGTTTTCGAGCCGGGTCTGCGCTTGGGGAGATTTGTCGTTGCGCAGCATCTCGGTGTAGCCGCTTTCGTCGAGCACGATTTCGGCGAGCTCGACGTGGCTGATCTCGCGCGACTTGTCGCGCCAGCGGTCGAGATCGTTGAGAAAGGCGCGCAGCGCCGTGCGCGCTTTGAGCGGCAATTCGTCGGCGAGCGTGAGCTCGCGCGCGGCGGCCGCCAGCGAACGAAAGCGCGTCGCCCCGCCGGGCGCGTCGGGCTGCTCGGTCACCACTTCGCCGGTGTGGGCGTCGAACAGCGGTCCCTCATCGGTGAGGAAGCGCGCCGGCGGCTTGCCGGCGTGCGCGTGCAGTTTCTGCACGGTACTCTCGCCGACGCCGCGCTTGGGCTGATTGACCACGCGCTCGAAGGCGAGGTCATCGTCTTCGGAGCGAATGAGACGCAAGTATGCGTGCGCATCGCGCACTTCGGCGCGCTCGAAGAAGCGGGGCCCGCCGATCACCTTGTAGGGGATGCGCAGCATCAGGAAGCGTTCTTCGAACGCCCGCATCTGCCAGGCAGCGCGCACCAGCACGGCGCAGTCGGCGTAGGAGCGATTCGACTGCACCCATGCTTCGACATCGTCGGCGACAAGCCGCGCTTCGGCTTCGCCGTCCCACACGCCGCGCACCTTGACGCGATGGCCGTCCTCATCGTCGGTGAACAGCGTCTTGCCGAGCCGGCCGCGATTGTGCGCGATGAGATGAGAGGCGGCGGCGAGGATGTGGCCGGTAGAGCGATAATTGCGCTGCAACCGGATCACTTGCGCGCCGGGAAAGTCATGCTCGAAGCGCAGGATGTTGTCGACCTCGGCGCCGCGCCAGCCATAGATGGACTGATCGTCATCGCCGACCACGCACAGGTTCTTCGACGCCTGCGCCAGCAGGCGCAACCATAGATACTGCGCGACATTCGTGTCCTGGTATTCGTCCACCATCAGGTGCGTAATCTTGCGGTGGTAAGTCTCCAGCACGTCGGGATGGTTCTGGAAGATCCAGATCATGTGCATCAGGAGATCGCCGAAATCGCAGGCGTTCAGTATTTTCAGCCGCGCCTGATAAATCTCGTAGAGCTTCGCGCCCTTGCCGTCGGCGAAGGAAAAGCTTTCGCCTTTCGGCACGCGATCCGGCGCAAGTGCGCGGTTCTTCCAGCTGTCGATGAGGCCGGCGAGCGCGCGGCCGGGCCAGCGTTTCTCATCAATGTTCTCGGCTTCGATGATCTGTTTGAGCAAACGGATCTGATCGTCCGTGTCGAGGATGGTAAAATTGTTCTTGAGTCCCACCAGCTCGGCGTGCGTTCGCAGCATGCGCGCGCTGATCGAATGGAAGGTGCCAAGAAAGGGCAGACCGCCGGCGCCGGGGCCGAGCAAGTGCTCTACGCGCTCGCGCATTTCGCGCGCGGCCTTGTTGGTGAAGGTGACAGCCAGCACGCCCCACGGCTTGGCGCCACCCGTGCTCAGCAAATGCGCCAGCCGCGTCGTCAGTACGCGCGTCTTGCCGGTCCCGGCGCCTGCCAGCACCAGCACCGGCCCGTCGAGCGCCTCGACCACCGCGCGCTGCTCTGGATTGAGCGACGCCAGATAGG
>CAZHWA010000620.1:0-1725 GCA_964536175.1 uncultured Terricaulis sp.
GCAGCGGGTCCGGCAGCAGCACAGATCTACAAATGCCCGGACGCCCAGGGCGGCGCCGTGATCCAGCAGACACCGTGCGCAGGCGACGCCGGCCAGACGCTGGACATACGCCCGGCGAGCGGCGCGTCAACTCCATCCACAGCCAACGACGCTCAGGCGCGGCTGGCCAAACTGAAGGCCAGCAACGCCATGGCCGAAGCGATCCGCAAGGGCATTCCGCGCATCGGTATGGACGCCAAGCAGCTGCAGCAGGCCATGGGCACGCCCAGCGCCGTCAACGCCAGCAACATCAGCGGCACTCGAAAAGACCAGCTTGTCTACTACCGCCAGGACGCGACCTGGTATGTCTACACGATCAACGACGTCGTCGATTCGATCCAACGAAGTGATCCGATGCCCCGCATGGCGCGCCAGCCCGTTGCGCGCGACTGTCCAAGCTCGCTCACGATCCGGAACGCCGAAGTGTCCGCAAGCAGTGGCACGTTGAGCGCCGAGGAACGACGCGCACGCTGGCGCGAGATCGAAGCCATGCGCAACTGTGCCCGCCAATGACTCAAACGATCGGGCGCACTGCCGCACGGCACATCGTCGTGATGATCGGCGCGGCGTTGCTGGCCGCGCCCGCCAGCGCTGCCATCGACTGCCTGATGCCGAACGGCAAAACCATCACTTTCCAGACGCGCGACGCCTGCCCGGCCGACGCGAGCCAGGTTGATGCGCAAGGCAACGTGGTGCGGCCGCCGATCCCGCGACCAGCGCCGCCCAAGCCCACCCCGTCGAGCCCTTCATCTGCCCAGCCAAGCGCCACCGCGCCGAGATCAAGGCCAGCGCCATCAGCGCCGATGGTCGTCACCGTCTACGAAGCCGCTGATGCCATGTGCTCCCTGCTCAAGCGCGGCGGCGCGGCAACCCAATGCGAGGTTGACCCCAACATCCTCAGCAACAGCTACATCAACATCACGTCCAATGCGACCCCACGCCAAGCGATGATGGACTGCTCCATCATCGCCAGCAGCCTGCGACAGTCCACATCGCTTGAGGACCGTCGCTTGCGCACCTGGGAGATCCGCATCTTCTCGCCATTCAGCGGATCGCGTCCGATCGCCGCTTGCTACCTGTAATCGCTCGGTTTCACCTGCTCGGCGTGATTATCGACGCGGGGACAGCGCGACGCGCAGTGTGCGAGGCGTTCGATCAGGTTCGTGCAGCCGTTTGCCGCGTCCCTCCGATGCTCGCGCCCATCGTCGCGGGCCTGGCCGACGCGCGCGAGATTGAGCTGGCCTACCAGCGGATGCTTGCGGCTACGCTCAGTGATTTTTCCGGGCGCCTGCAAGTCATCGCCCACCGAGGCGGCCGGCCGCAGCGCACGCCGTCCTCCTGGCGTCGATCGACGTCCTCAGCGTGGCCACCAGGCGCTCGATTCGCACGGCGCCACCGTGATCGCAGGGCAGCTCGATCTCGGCATCGTGCAGCTGCGTCGTGGCCACCAGGTGCCGCCAAGTCATGAGGGCGCCAGAAATGTGCCCCCATTTTCGGAAAATGTGCCCCAAAATGTGCCCCTACGACGCCCCGGATGTGGGCGGACTAAGGCGGACGCCAGCGGACGCTAAATGCCTGTCTATAGAGGGAAAAAAGAAAAGACCCGGACATCGGTGGACTTGTCCGGGCCTTGTAATGGTGGTGGTAGGTGGAATCGAACCACCGACCTTGGGGTTATGAATCCCA
>CAZHWA010000621.1:0-1720 GCA_964536175.1 uncultured Terricaulis sp.
GAGGAGGCGAAGAGGGAACGCGGTGCAAATCCGCGGCTGCGCCCGCAGCTGTAAGCGGCGAGCTTTGAAGATAAGAGCCACTGGAGCGATCCGGGAAGGCGTCTTCGAAGCCCTGACCCGCAAAGCCAGAAGACCTGCCGACACGAAGCCTGAAGGTCCGGGACGGGGCCAGGGAGGGTCGTGTTGCGTTTCTTGCTTGGCGCTTTGGCGTTCGTGTTTGCGACCTCGGCGGTTGGACAGCCGCGCCGCATCGTTTCGCTCGATTACTGCGCCGATCAGTTCGTGCTTGCTCTTGCTGACCGCGACGACATCGCGGCGCTGTCGCGCGGGGCGCTGCGCGACGATTCCTACTTTCGCGATCGCGGCCGCGGCCTTCGCCAGACCCGCGGCACATTAGAGGAAGTGCTGGCGCTGCGGCCGGACTTGGTCGTGCGCAATTGGGGCGGTCCGTGGGACGCCGAGGCCGTCTATGCGCGCTTCGATGTGCCCGTATTGCAGGTCGGCGATGCACCGAACTTCGAGGCGGCGCGCGAGGACCTGCTCGATGCCGCGCGCGCCATCGGCCATCCCGAGCGCGGCGAGTCGATTGCGCGCAACCTCGACCTGCGCCTGGCGCGTCTGCGCACCGGGGCACCGGCCGCGCCGCCAGCCGTCATGTATCTTTCCGCTGGCGGGGCCGTCGCCGGCGCGAACACCATGATGCACGCCGTGATCGAAGCCGCCGGCGCGCGCAATGCCCATCGCGGCGAGAGTTGGACGGTGCTTCCGCTTGAGCGGCTGGTGGAGCTGCCGCCGGCGCTGATCGCACTTGGGTTTTTCGATCATGGACGCGCGCGCGTCAACGCATGGCTGCCCGGCCGTCATCCCGTTCTTCGCGGCGCTTTGGCGCGCGCTGAAACCGTAACGCTGCCCACCGCGGCTATATCGTGCGAAGCCTGGTACGCCATCGACGCAGCCGAAATGCTTGCTGCGGCGCTGCGTTCATGAGCCAAGCTCACATCACGGCGTGCGCGCTTGCCGTCATTGGTATTGGCGCGCTTCTGGCCGGCGTATGGCTGGGGCCTGTGCCGCTCGCAGACCCATTCGCGGCGGACGATGCGACGCGTACGATTGTCTGGCAGATTCGGTTTCCACGCGCGCTGACGGCGTGGCTTGTTGGCGCCGCGCTTGGGCTCTCGGGAGCGGCGTTGCAGGGGCTGTTGCGCAATCCGTTGGCCGATGCGGGCGTGCTCGGCCTGTCCGGCTTTGCCGCCCTTGGCGCCGTGCTCGCGTTCGCGTTCGGGTTTTCCTTGCTGGCGCCGTTGGCTGCGCTCGTCTTTGCACTGATTGCCGCCGTCGCCGTGGCGACACTCGGCTGGGCCTCGCGCGGCCCGGCCAGCCTTGTCTTGATCGGCGTCGGTATGTCGAGTTTCGCCGGCGGCCTTATCGCGCTGGCGCTCAACCTCGCCCCCAACCCCGGCGCGCTTGCCGATCTGGTGAACTGGACCTTGGGCTCGGTCGAAGGCCGCTCTTTCGAGCACGTCGGCCTCGTCGGCGGCTTCCTCGGCGCCGGGGCGTTGCTCATTTTGTTGGCCGCGCCCGGCCTGCAGGCGTTGACGCTTGGAGAAGAAGCGGCCGCCGCCATCGGCGCAAACCTGTCGCGCACGCGCACGCTTGTCGTCCTCGGCGCCGCGGCGTGTGCCGGCGGCGCGACCGCCGTTGCCGGCATCATCGGTTTCGT
>CAZHWA010000622.1:0-1718 GCA_964536175.1 uncultured Terricaulis sp.
TGATGCCGCCATTGATCACGGTCGGGTCCTTGCCGCCAGCGTCGAGCAGAGCTGCGATCATGGACGTGGTCGTGGTCTTGCCGTGCGTGCCGCCGATGGCCACAGTCCACTTCAGCCGCATGATCTCCGCCAGCATCTCGGCGCGCTTGACCACCGGCACGCCGCGCGCTCGCGCGGCCTCGACTTCCGGATTGCCGTTCTTGATGGCCGACGACACGACGACAACGCCGGCGTTGGCGGCGTTCTCCGCCTTATGGCCGATCGCCACCCAGATGCCCTGGCCGCGCAGCCGCTCGATGTTCGGCCCGTCCTTGGCGTCCGAGCCCGTCACCTCGTAGCCGAACGTCTTCATCACCGAAGCGATGCCGGACATGCCGATGCCGCCGATGCCGACAAAGTGCAGCGGTCCGGTGTCGAATGGGATGGCGCGACGGATCATGAAATCTCCTGAAAACGGAGTCTGCGCCGGCTAGGCGCTCGGCGCAAGCGAGGGCGGCGGCTCTAGATGAACCGAACGCCCAGCTTTTTGGCGTTGGCCTTCATCTTGGTGTCGAAGGTCAGTAGCGAAGCGCCGATGCGCAAAGCAATCGCGACGTGTAGCGCATCTGACCCGTGCAAATTGATATCGAAGCGCCTAATGATCGCATCCGCCACCGGAACGTCCGCGCCGTCCAGCTGAGTGGGCTCCGCCGCGGCGATCCACGCATCAAAGTCGGCGAGAGCGGTCCGTCCATCCTTGGACGAGACGACGCCATCCCTCACTACTTGCCACGGTCGAAGCCACTTCCAGGCCTGCTAGTTCGCTCACCACCAACGTGTCCGCGAGCTTGGCGATTGCGGTGGCCGCCTTGGTCGAAAGCGGATCAGGAATGAGCAGAGCGACTAGAACGTTCGAGTCGAGATAGACAACCTTAATAGTCTTCCCGCATTTGCCGCACGATCTCGACGGCGTTCGGCCCCTTCTTGCGAACTTTGATCTTGCTTCGCCGCTCTGCCAGCCAGTCGAGGTCCGCCTGTGTGACGAGGCGTGGCGCGGGCCGCACTGGCTTCATCTCCACAACGGGCTTGCCGTGGCGCGTGATGGTGACGCCCTCGCCTTTCTCGGCGCGGTCGATCAGCTCGGAGAGCCTGGCCTTGGCTTCGGCGACAGAATATTCGCTCATCATAAGATGGTCATTTTGTCGAGAAGCTACACTACGCGCAGCATCGCGCGCGAACGCGCCAGCAGCGGCTTGGGTCCTTGAATCGTCAGCGCCGCCAGCAGATAGGCGAGCGCGAGCACGCCGCCGGCCAACAGCACCGGTTGCGCCGCCTGCCAGCTAAGGCCAAGCGACTGCGCCAAAGGGAAGACGGCGCCGATGAGGCTGAAGACGACAATCTGCTTCCAACCACGCTCCAGCGCAGCACGCCGGCGCGCACGGGCGGCGAGGCGCGCCATCACATCAATGCGGAAGCCCGGGTCAGGCGTGCGCGGCGCCTCGCCCAGTAGATCGGCCAGCTCTGCATCGTCGGTCATTGGCCTGTCTCCGGTTGGACGCCAAGCGCCGCCTGCAGGCGCGCACGTCCGCGTGTAATATGGCTCTTCACCGTGCCGAGCGGCAAGTTCAGCACTTCGGCGGCCTCCTGGTGAGTGAAGTCTTGCCCCAGACAGAGCGCAAGCGCAGCGCGCTGATCTTCCGGCAGCTCCCCCATGGCTCGCCGCAACGCCAGCCGCTGGG
>CAZHWA010000623.1:0-1718 GCA_964536175.1 uncultured Terricaulis sp.
AAAGCGCGGCCGCGCTTCGGCGGCATTGCGACATGAAAAATGGGAACGAAGTGCTGGAAGCGAAGCGCTGAAGCGCGAAACACCCTCAACACAGCTCGGCGAAACGGTCTCCGCACATGGATGCGGGGTTAGGGCCGAGGCGCTAGCCTCGAAGCTCCACGGCGGCCGTTCGCGACGCCGTATTTATTTCAAGCGGGTGTTCATTCAGCTTTCTCCGAAAGGGCGGTCCACATACCGTTTCGGCGACCTTGCGTAAAGCAAAAGCCGATTGCATCCCCGTAAGGTGACCAATTCCAAACCCGCCGATGCCTTGCGGCAACATTGGACCGATGCGCTGCCCGGCGGGTGGAAGCCCTATGCGCAGCTCTCGCGCCTGGATCGCCCGATCGGCTGGCAATTGCTCCTGCTGCCATGCTGGATGGGCATGGCCGTCTCGCGCACCGGTTACGGCTTCTATTGGAGCGATCTGGGGCTCGCGCTGGCTTTCCTTGCTGGCGCCATCGCCATGCGCGGGGCGGGCTGCACCTATAACGACATTCTCGACCGCGACATCGACGCCAAGGTCGAGCGCACGCGCCTGCGCCCCCTGCCTTCCGGCGCAGTATCGCTCAAAGCCGCCTGGGCTTGGCTCATCGCACAGTGCTTGGTGGGGCTCATCGTACTGCTAACGCTGCCGCGTCTGGCGCAGATCGTGGCGCTCATCGCCATTCCGCTGGTCGCGCTTTATCCGTTGATGAAGCGCATTACCTGGTGGCCGCAGGCTTGGCTCGGCATCGTGTTCAGCTGGGGCGCGCTGGTCGGCGGCGCTGCGGTTTCGCCTGGGGGTGGCGTGCCGCTGGAAGCCATCGCGCTTTACGCCGGCTGCATCTGCTGGACCATCGGCTACGACACCATCTACGCGCTGCAGGACCGCGAGGACGACGCGCTGGTCGGCGTGCGCTCCACCGCGCGCCTGTTCGCGGACCGCTGGCGGACATGGACCACGGTATTCTACGTCGCGGCGCTGGCGCTCTGGACCGCCGCCGCCGCCATCGCCGGCAGCGGCGTCACGGTCGCCATCGCGCTCAGCCTGATCGGCGTCGCCCTCATGTTCCCGATGCTGCAGAGCATCGACGATGCGTGTCCTGAAACGGCGCTCGCCGGGTTCAAGCGCAATGCGCTCATCGGCGCTGCGGTCTTGTTGGCCTTTGCGCTCGAACCCATCTGGCGCAGCATGCGGCCTGTGTTGGGGATGTGATGGGCGAAGCGGAGAAACACCTCTCGGCCGTCTGCAAGCGCTTTGCGCGCGTGTTGCCGAACCACGAGCCATTCCCGACCAAATTCCCCAAGAGCAAAGACCCCTATCGCGCGCTGGTGCGCTCGGTGGTGTTTCAGCAGCTCTCGGGAAAGGCGGCCGGCACGATCCATGGCCGCCTGCTGGCGCTGTTTCCGGACAAGGACCATCCCGATCCGGAGGACATCCTGGCCGCCTCCCCGGAGTTACTGCGCAGCGCTGGGCTGTCGCGTCAGAAGATCGCGGCGCTGCAGGATGTCTCGCAAAAGCGTATCGACGGCATCATCCCCGAGGCGCGGAAACTTTCGCGGCTCGACAACGAAGAGATCATCGAGCGCCTTACTGCTGCGCGCGGCGTCGGACGCTGGACGGTGGAGATGTATCTCATCTTCACGCTCGGCCGTCCTGACGTTTTGCCGATCGACGATCTTGGCGTGCGCAAGGG
>CAZHWA010000624.1:0-1713 GCA_964536175.1 uncultured Terricaulis sp.
TCGGCGTTAACCCATTGTTCATGCGGCTTGGCGGGGATTTGCAGGGCCGACTACTTACTACTATCGTCTGTCCCTGGGGGGAGACTTTCGTCAACAAGGCCCGGGGCTAGTGGGTTCACTATAAGGCAAGTGCGCAGTGGTGTCAACCAAAGAGGCAATCCAAGAAATAAGAGCTGCTTTGTCCGCGGCCCGTATGAGCACCTATGAAGCAATTACTGGCGTCAACGGAGACGATGATACCTCTGCGCTTGGTCTTTATATCTGGAATGCACAGATTTCGGGCGCGTTTCTTGCGCCGCTTCATATCTGCGAGGTCGTAATTCGCAATGCGATTTCTGATGCATTGGCCTGGAAATATGGTGCCAATTGGCCATGGTCATCTGCGTTTGAAATGAGCTTGCCTTCACCACCTGTTGGTTACAACGCGCGTAGAGACTTGTTTGACGCCCGACAAAAAGCACCCGTTGTGGGACAGACAGGTAAAGTCATCGCCGAACTGAAATTCGTCTTTTGGCAACGAATGTTCACCAGCCGCCATGATCAACGACTGTGGTCTCACAAGCTCACAACGGTTTTACCGCATCTCGACTTGACGCAACCATATCAGCAGTTGAGGAAAAATCTATATGACGACTTGGAAGCGCTAAGGGTATTACGTAATCGCATTGCCCATCATGAGCCTATCCTATTGCGAAATTTGCAAGCGGATTTCTCCCGGATAACTCAAGTCATTGGATGCCGCTCTGGTGAAACTGCCAACTGGATGCTTCGCTATCAGCAGGTGACTCAGCTCCTGCGCGATCGACCGACGACGTGAGTATTGGTGACTGTAGGGGAGTCGTAGGGGAGGCGTAAGGTGCTGTTCCCTGGTTAAAACGCAGCCAAAATAGGTGTCATAGGGCACAGCAGCGCAGTGAGGAATGTGTGGGCGAAGTATGCCTGCACACGCCAGGATATGCCATAAGTTGACGGTCAAGTTCTTGGGACAAATTTGGGACAATTTAGTCGCCAGAATATGCCAATCCATGCCCATAGCAAGTCAGAGAAGGATGAGGCGTATTTAACTTTAGCTTGTTGATTTTAAAGAAATATTCTGCATTTTTGTCCCATAGTATGGCAACTCTTGATCCACCATGGGGGTGTGGGCGGAGAGGTCGGGGGCGTTGCTGGACATCGGTGGTGGGCGGCCCGTCGGGTGCGTGACGTCCTATTGTCGGCAATGGCGGCGTGGGCCCGAGGGCCGCCGGCTCGCATTGTGCGTGATGGCGGGCGAACGGTAGTGGACTGCGGCGACACCAGGCCAGGGCATGCGCCGCTCCCACCGTGGTCATGTCCGTCGTCCAGCATCCCGTCCCCGCACCCAGCTGAAGCGATCGCTCAGGTGAGTTGCTGCTTGCAACGCTGGCGCCGGCCGACGTGCAAGGTGCAGACGGAGCCCGTCGCATATGGCGCGGTGGCTGCCGTTGCCCGTGAATCCGGGCCAGCTGTGACCCGCTTGCCGGCGCGAGCGGTAGCTTTCCCTCAGTGTTGCCGCCAAGCCTCGCAGGCAACCCTGGCGTTACGGCTGACCCAGCCACCGTGCCAGTACCCCAAGGTCAAGAAGGAGGACTCCGAAAGACTCGTCTGCGGGCCCTGAAGCTGCCGAGCCGAGCCCTAAATGGTCGGCCCTGCAAATCCCCGCCAAGCCGCATGAACAATGGGTTAACGCCGATT
>CAZHWA010000625.1:0-1709 GCA_964536175.1 uncultured Terricaulis sp.
GGAGGGCGGCGCCATCGAGATGGACGGCGAAGGCACGCTCTTGACGACGCGCCAGTGTCTCTTGAATCCCAACCGCAATCCGCATTGGACCGAAGCCGGCGCGGAGCGCGAACTCAAACGCGCGCTGGGCGTGGAGAAGGTGTTGTGGCTGGACGAGGGGCTCGCCAACGACCACACCGACGGCCACATCGACAACCTCGCGCGCTTCGTCGCGCCGGGGCGCGTCGTCTGCCAGGCGCCGTTCGGCCCGGACGATCCGAACGCCGACGTTCTCGAGGAGATCGCGCTGGCGCTCGGCGGTATGACCGACGCAAAAGGCGGCAAGCTCGAAGTCATCCGCATTCCCGGCCCCGGCATCGTGCTCGACGATGACGGCGACGCCGTTGCCGCGAGCCACATGAATTTTCTCATCGGCAACACAACCGTCGCCGTGCCGGTCTATTCCGCCAGCGGCGAGGCAGCGGTCGAAGCGCTGAAGCCGCTCTTCCCCGGCCGCAAAGTCGTCGGCTTGCCGTCGCGGGCCATTTTGACTGGCGGTGGTTCATTCCACTGCATCACCCAGCAAGAGCCGGCGTGAGTAGAATGGAGCACGCGCTCATCACACCGTCATTGCGGGGCTCGGCAAAGCCGAGAACCCGGAACCCGGGAGCAAATGCACCGCGCTGTGTTGGATGGAGCGCGTGGCCTCTGCCCACGCATGCACCGCCGGAGGCGGCGCGCTCCAACATAGACGCACGGTGCTTTGTCGCCCTCTGGGTTCCGGATCGCGCTGCGTACGGCCGGAATGACGAGACCTATGTTCATTCCCGGAGTTTCGAATGACCAACAGGATCAAAGTTGCGGCGGTGCAGGCGGCTTTTGGCGAAGACATGGGGGTCAACATCGCCAAGGTGGAAAAACTGGTGCGCGCCGCCGCGAAGCGAGGCGCGCAAGTGATCTTGCCGCCCGAGCTGTTTCAGGGCCCGTACTTTTGTACGTCGCAAGAAGAGAAGTGGTTCGCCACGGCGTACCCGGCGGCGTCGCATCCGGCCGTCACCGCGCTACAGCCGGTGGCGAAAGAGCTGGGCGTGGCCATCCCGGTCTCGATCTTCGAGCGCGATGGGCCCGCTTACTACAATTCGCTCGTCATGGTGGACGCCGATGGCGAACAACTCGGCGTCTATCGCAAGAGCCATATCCCTGACGGCCCCGGCTATCAGGAGAAGTACTACTTTCGCCCCGGCGACACCGGCTTCAAAGTCTGGGACACCAAGTTCGGGCGCATCGGCGTGGGAATCTGTTGGGACCAATGGTTTCCTGAAGCTGCGCGCGCCATGGCGCTGATGGGTGCGCAGGTCTTGTTCTATCCGACGGCGATCGGCTCTGAGCCGCACGATCCTGAACTCGATACGCGCGAACCCTGGCGGCGTGCGATGCAGGGCCACGCGGTTTCCAACGTCATTCCAGTCGTGGCCTCCAACCGCATCGGCACGGAGCAATGTGGGCCTGCGGCGCAAACCTATTACGGCTCAAGCTTCATCGCCGATCACCGCGGCGACATTGTCGAAGAACTCGCCCGCGACGAGGAAGGCGTCATCGTGCACGAGTTCGATCTCGATTTCCTCGACCGCCACCGCGCCGCCTGGGGCTTCTTCCGCGACCGGCGCACGGAGTTTTATCGCTAGCGCTCTGACTGGTGCGCCAGGTGCGCTTGACCCCAGTCGTGGACC
>CAZHWA010000626.1:0-1702 GCA_964536175.1 uncultured Terricaulis sp.
TCAACGCACGCTGAAAACCCCGTCCAAAAAGCCGCTGCACCTGCCTACGCGCGCGCTCGCCGAGGCCGTCGCGGCGGAGTGGCAGGCGCAGCGAGAGCACATTTTCCCGTCCGCCATGCCGATCACCCGTCTTGCGTTCGCGGCGATCGATCTTCTGCCCGCCAGCCGCGCCGACATCGCGCGCGATCTGACCAAGTACATCGAGACCGATCTCGTCGCCCATCGCGCTGAGGCGCCCGCGCCGCTGGTTGCGCGCCAGACCGAGCACTGGGATCCCATCCTCGACTGGGCGGCAGAGCGGTTCGGCGCGCGCGTGCCGGTGGTCGCCGGGATTATACCGGCGCGCGTTCCCACACAGTACGCGGCCATCCTCGCCAAGGAGATCGACCGCCTCGACGATTTCCACGCCATGGCGCTGGCCCAGGCTGTGACGCTGGCCGGCTCGATCCTGATCGGCTTTGCCTTCATCGAAGGCCGCCTCGACGCCGAAGCCGCGTTCGCGGCCGCCGCGCTCGACGAACTGTGGAGCCAAGAGACCTGGGGCGAGGACGCCGAAGCCCGCGCCCGGCTCGAGCGCCAGCGCGCCGAATGGGCCGCGCTGCAACGCTTCGTCACGTCGCTGCAGGACTAGACCGGACCGCCGGCGCCCTCGCCGGCAATTCGCTTGTGCAAGGCGGTTTGTCGCCATCGCTTGGCCCAGCCGTTGATGCCGGCGAGGGCGCCGGCGTCCGGTCTAGCTGTTCACCGCCTGCGCCCGGCGGGCAGCGCCGCTTCCGCGCCCGTGTCGGGGGGTGTAGTTAGGGCCTATGGACACCGCCACAGAAGCCCCCCGCGCCGGCCTCAAAGTGCTGAACCTCGGCGCCGTCAAAGCCGGCAAGGTCGCCACCGAGCCCTATCGCTTCGTCATCTGCGAGAACGTGCTCAGCGCCGAGGACGCCGCCGCCATCCGCCGCGACTTCCCGCAGACGACCTCGCCGGGTTTCCTCAACTCCACCGATCTTTCCCGCGAAGGCGCCTACGCCGCGTTGCTCGACGATCTGGAAAGCCCCGAACTCGCCGCCGTGCTTTCCGAAAAACTCGAGCTCGATCTCTCCAAGGCGGGCCGGCTCATCACCGTGCGACGCTGGTCGCGCAAATCCGACGGGCGCATCCACACCGATTCCGAGCGCAAGATTTCGACCTTCCTCGTTTATCTCAACGAGACTTGGTCGGCGGCCGATTCCGGCGCCTTCCGCGTCCTGCGCGGCGCGCACGACTTCGAGGACTATGTCGCCGAAATCCCGCCGATCCAGGGCCACGCCGTCGGCTTCAAGCGCGCGGCCCATTCCTGGCACGGCCACAAGCCCTTCGAAGGCGAGCGCCTCGTGGTCCAGCTCACCTACCTCCAGTCCGCCGAAGCCGCCGAACACAAACGCCGAGCCGCCGGCTTCCAGGGCCTCATGAAGAAGCTCTTCGAGCGCGTGGGCTAGCGCGCCTCAAGCAAATCCCGCTAGTAGCGTTGTTTGAGGTTGGAGCGCGCCGCTTCCAGCGGCGCATGCGTGGCCGGAGGCCACGCGCTCCACTTGCGACGACGGAGTTGTGAGCGTGAAAGACATCATCGCCAAGCTAGAGGAAAAACGCGCCGCGGCGCGCGCGGGCGGGGGCGAGAAGCGCATGGCGGCCCAGCACGCCAAGGGCAAGCTCACCGCGCGCGAGCGCATCG
>CAZHWA010000627.1:0-1694 GCA_964536175.1 uncultured Terricaulis sp.
GGCCCTATCAGATACAAGCTGCGATCGCGGGATTGCATGCCCAGGCGCCGAACGCGGCGGAAACCGATTGGGCGCAGATCGAGGCGCTTTACCAGGCGCTCGAAGGGCAAGCGCCCTCGCCGGTGGTGACGCTGAACCGGTCGGTTGCAGTGTCCAAGACGAAGGGGCCGCAAGCGGCGCTCGATTTGATCGCGCCGCTGGCCGAACGGCTGGACGGCTATTTCTATTTTCATGGCGTGCGCGGTTCGTACCTGAAAGAGCTCGGCCGCCTGCGCCAAGCGCGCGAAGCGTTCAACCGCGCCATCGCGCTGGCCAACACGCCAGCCGAAGCGGCGCATATCCGCCAGCATCTGGATGCGCTGGCTGCGCAGAAATGAACGACCGTCATTCTGGGATGCCGCGCAGCTGGATTCCGGAACGCGCTTCGCGCGTCGGGAATGACCGAAAGATGTCGCGCGTTGTCGGGTTTCCCAAGCCTCGTTCGTCCTAGGTCAGACACAACGGAGACGCCCCATGTCGCAACACGAGCTTTCCATCGAACTCATTCTCGACGCGCCGGCCGAGAAGCTGTTTCGCTGCTACGCCGATGCGGGCTTGCTCAAACAATGGTTTGCGCCGAAGCCGTGGACGATCAAATCGACCGACATCGATTTCCGCCCGGGCGGGCGCATGAACTTCGTCATGGCCTCGCCGGAAGGACAGGAGTTTCCGCAGAGCGGCATCTATCTCGACATCGTGCCGAACAAGCGCCTCGTCTCCACCGATGCAGTAACGCCGGATTTCAACCCATCGGGTCCGTTCATGATCGCGGAGGTCACGTTCGAGGATCTCGGCAATGGCAAAACCAAATATCGCGCCGTCGCGCGGCATTGGACCGAAGAGACGAAGAAGCAGCACGAAGAGATGGGCTTCGAGCCGGGCTGGACGCAGACGGCGCGGCAGCTGGAGGAATTGGCCAAGTCGTTGTGATCATCCCACGCGCACGCCCATGCCGCCGTCGACGGGGAGGAGGGCGCCGGTGATGAAGCGGGCTTCGTCCGAGGCCAGAAAGAGAACGGCGTGGGCGGCGTCCCAGGCCGTTCCCATTTTGCCGCGCAGCGGAATACGCTTGTCGCGTTCGGCGCGCACCTCGTCTTCGCTGCGCCGGGTCGCGGCGGCGATGCTGGCGACGGCCATCGGCGTGTCGAGAAAGCCCGGCAGCACGGCGTTGCAGCGCACGCCGTACTTGGCGTTGGAAAGCGCCACCGATTGCGTCAGCCGGTTCATGCCGGCCTTGGAAACCTCGTAGCCGAGCTGATGGGCCCCGGCGGTGGACGCGAGCGAGGAGACATTGACGATGGCGCCGCCGCTTTCGCGCAGCGCGGGGATCGCCGCTTTGATGATCAGCCAGGCGCCTTTGAGATTGACGGCAAGGATGCGGTCGAACGCGGCTTCGTCGATGACGTGCGCGGGCCCGTCGCCGCCGCTGCCGATGCCGACATTGTTGACGAGGATGTCGATGCGACCGAAGCGGGCGAGCGCGGTTTCGACGATCTTCGTGCAATCTTCCGCGCTTGTGATGTCTGCTTCCAGCGCTTCGGCGCCGATCTCGTGCGCCGTCTCTTCCGCCCGCGCGCCGACGCGGTCGACGCAGAGCACGCGCGCGCCTTCGCGCGCAAACAGCGTAGCGATGGCGCGGCCGTTGCCGATGGTCG
>CAZHWA010000628.1:0-1694 GCA_964536175.1 uncultured Terricaulis sp.
AGTCTGCCTGTCGGTAGCCGGGATGTACGCCGTGATGTCATTTGTCAAACGGTGATCCGCAGTCGGCGCAACCTGCATTTTCCATTTGAGCCCGCACTCATTTTCCGCTACATTCTCCCGGGCGATTATGTTTACCACTGGTGAAAGGATTGACCGTTGATTACAGCCATAGGCAACCCGGTTTACGATTACATCAAAACTCAGAAAGTGAATACCGAGCATCGCGTGCTATCAGGATGTTCCACCAACGCCGCCCTCGCTCTGTCGAAAATGAATGAGCCGGTGCGTTTGGTAGGTGCCGTTGGGGATGACTACAAGCCGCGCTTCCTGGAGGTCCACGTCGGTGAGCCAGCACTAGACTCCGCGGTTGTGAGGGTCGAGCTAGAGGCAGCGGCACAGTTGCCATAACTGGCGTGCGGTCTGCTTCCGCCGGCCCTCATCGACTACGTCGTCGCGCACGAACTCGCGCTCCTGCGCGCGCGTCCGCACAACACCGACTACTGGGCGGTGGTGGCGCAGGCGGTACCGGACTACCGCGCCCGGCGACTACGTCTCAGCGAAGTGGGGACTGCTCTCCCCTTCTAGTGGATTATGTTCAGGTCGAATCCGAGCGGGGTCGCCACGCAACAACACAGAGAGCCCCTGTTTCGCGGCGACGCGGAGCGGGGTTCGACGTTTGTGGGGGCGTCACGCGCTTCCTTCCTCCACTCGCCTCGAGCACGACGGACTATGAGACGAGCGCACCAGCGCCTGACTGGTCCCGGTCATCAGCGGCCACATATCCCAGACGCTGGCGAGGTCGTCACCCCCGTGTCGCCCACGGCCCCGACGGTCGCTAGCTCAAGGCGAATCAACGCCGAGCCGCAACGCGATCGCCTGCGGCGAGCCTTAACCTGCCGTGAGACGTGGTTGTTCCATGAAGCCCGTTCGCGGCACAAGAGAGGCGAGGGATGGAAGTCGAGCTCCCGCACACCCGGCGCTTTAGTCCGACAGATTGGCCGAGCTTCTTCCGGATGTTCGCCTGGGAGCGCAATGAACCAGGAGTTCGGCTACTTGAGCTCGGGATCGACACGAGCATGTCCGTCCGATCGCTCAGTGGTTCTTGATCGAGTGGAGTGGCCAGCTGAAGCGAAACTCAGAGAGGCACGAGGGGCTGCCCTGGCGGAAAGTTCTCCGTCAACAGCAACGTCTTCTGGATCTCACTCTCGAACGCGTTCGCACCGAACTCGGTGAGGCTTCGCTTGTACGCCTGTTGACGATCGCCGAGTCGATCCGCCCAACTACCTATCCGCGGCGGTTCGTGCGATGGGCAGGCTACCTTGAGTGGCTTGACGATCC
Organism: uncultured Terricaulis sp.; assembly: GCA_964536175.1. Classification (GTDB taxonomy): domain Bacteria; phylum Pseudomonadota; class Alphaproteobacteria; order Caulobacterales; family Aquidulcibacteraceae; genus Vitreimonas. Next base: position 1,339 of record CAZHWA010000628.1, read on the forward strand.
ACTCTACGACGACGTGCCGCCCCCGCCGGTGCTGTCTGCCGGGGCCACAACCGCACTTCGCGAAGCGCGGTTGGCGTGATCACGAGGGCGAGAGGTGATTCGCTTCTGGCACGATCATCGCGCGACCGAACCGTCTGAGCTCGAGCGTTTGACGGAAGGCGCGGACGCACACGGAGAAACGCGTGGCATGGGGTACACACTGCGCGCGCTCGAGGACGCCTCCGCTCGGACTTTGTGGAAACAAGCCCGCGCGGCCCTAGCACCGGACGAGTTGGACGCGCTCCTCGTGTGGCTCAACCGATGCGACCGAGTCAGTAGCGAGCACGCGGGTGTGCCCGCTGGGCGATGGCGCGGCC
>CAZHWA010000629.1:0-1687 GCA_964536175.1 uncultured Terricaulis sp.
GGGGATTCTGATTTCTGGATTCTGATTTCTGCCTCACCCCACCCCCTAACCCCCTCCCCCTCCAGGGGAGGGGGAACGGTGCGCGCGTGACTTCCAAACTCACCCTTGTCCTCGCCATAGCGAAGAACGGCGTCATTGGCCGCGACGGGCAACTACCGTGGCGGCTCGCGTCCGATATGAAGCGCTTCAAGGCCGCAACCATGGGCAAGCCGGTGCTGATGGGGCGCAAGACGTGGGACTCGCTGCACCTCAAGCCGCTGCCGGGGCGGCAGAACCTCGTGCTAACCCGCGATGCCAATTTCAAAGTCGAGGGCGGCTGGGTCTACACCGATCTCGCTGCCATGATCGCGGCCGGGAGGGCGATGGCGCAAGCGGCCGGCGCGGAAGAGGTCTGCGTCATCGGCGGCGCGCAGCTCTACAATGCGACGCTGCCGCTCGCCGACCGCATCATCCTCACCGAAGTCGATCTCGAACCAGAAGGCGAAGCGCGCCTCGATCTCGATCTCACGCGTTGGCGCGAAGTCAGCCGCGAAGCGGTGGCGCGCGGCGAAAAGGACGACGCGGACTTCGTGGTGCGGGTGTTGGAAAGAACCTGACGGCGGCAAGCCCGGACGGCCGGCGCCCCGCCGGCATTGGATAGTTGTGCGTGGCGTCGCGCTTCGACAAGCTCAGCGTGACGCCAATGCAAACGACCGACACCCCAGTAGCGTCAGCCTGAGCCTGTCGAAGGCGAAGCGGGCCATGAAATGCCGGCGAGGGCGCCGGCGGTCCGAGCGTGGCTACTCGCCTTTCTCGCAGGCACGCCTTACCGTGGCTAGCATGAGCAAGATCGAACTCATCGCCGAGGGCCTGGAATTTCCCGAAGGGCCGGTCGTCATGCCGGACGGCAGCGTCATCCTGGTCGAAATCAAGCGCGGGACGCTCACGCGCTGCTGGAAGGGCAGGAGCGAGGTCATCGCCGAGATCGGCGGCGGGCCGAACGGCGCGGCGTTCGGGCCAGACGGCGCCATCTATGTCTGCAACAATGGCGGCTTTGCCTGGCACGACGCCGGCGGGCTCACCATTCCCGGCAACGCCGCCGCCGACTACGAAACCGGCCGCATCGAGCGTGTCGATCTCGCCACCGGCAAAGCCGAGCGCGTCTATGAAAGCGTCGGCGAACACAAGCTGCGCGGGCCGAACGACATTGTCTTCGACAAGTCCGGCGCGTTCTGGTTTACCGATCTCGGCAAAGGCTGGCCGCGCCAGCGCGATCGCGGCGGGCTGTATTACGCCAAGATCGACGGCTCGCTGATCAAGGAAGCGGCGTACGGCCACGTTGGCTTGAACGGCGTCGGCCTATCGCCCGATGAGACGGTCATCTATTGCGCCGAAACCGAGACCGGCAAGCTCTGGGCGTTCGACATTGCCGGCGAAGGCGAAGTGGCGCCCGGTGCGCTCGGCGGTTCGGGCCGCGTCGTCGCCGTGCAACCGGCGCACGTCTATTTCGACAGCCTGGCGGTGCAAGCCAATGGCGACGTTTGCGTCGCCACCATCTTGAACGGCGGCGTCACCACCATCACCCCGGCCGGCGCTTCAACGCACACCCCCTTTCCCGATCCCATCGTCACCAATATCTGCTTCGGCGGCGCCGACATGCGGGACGCGTACGTCACGTTCTCAGGCACTGGCAAACTCGCCAAAGTGC
>CAZHWA010000630.1:0-821 GCA_964536175.1 uncultured Terricaulis sp.
TAGTGCGCTTGTACCATGGCAGCACCCACCTCAGGCCGGGTGTTCGGTCGGTGCCCTTGTAGTTGCCGAACAAGGTGATGGCGGCGGCTTCGTTGGGCTGGAGGGTGTAGAAGCCGAGGATCAGGCCCACGAACAGGCTGGTCCAGACCCCGAACCACAGGCCGTTCCAGGCGCTCTCGTCGCGGATGAGGGCGATGAGGCTCCAGGTCATCAGCCCCAGCACGATGATGGTGAACAGAAGGATAAGGCCGCCATTGGCCGTGCCGGCGTTGCGTTCCTTGGTCCGTCTGAGAGAAGGCGCATCGTCCATTTGCCACTCCTGATGACATCAAGATGATATCATAGTAATAGCAAATTGGACGGTATGCAACGCCCGTCGGGGCCAATTCACCAAGTTCCCAAACGAGACGTTAAGCGCGCCCGGTGTATTCGTGTGAGCTCCAGCAGAAGTCTGGGCGCGAGGCAAACTATGCATTCGGGATTTGGTGGGACGCGGCTTATGCGCGGCTTTGGGCGCGACAAGCGGGGCAACGTCGCCATGATGTGGGCGCTGATGGGCGCCGTGCTGCTCGGCCTGATCGGCATCACGGTGGACTTCACGCGCGCCCAGGCCATCCGTGCCCAGATGCAGAACGCCGCCGACGGCGCGGCGCTGGTCGCAGAACGCATGTCCAACCGGCCGCTGTCAGAGCGCGAAGCGGCGGCGCGGGCCTTTTTCGACGCCGAAATGGGCGACATGACGTCCGACGTGGATTTCTCGCTTAACGAAATGGACGACGGCGGGCACGAGGTGATCGCCAGCATTCCGGTGCCGGTAAGCG
>CAZHWA010000630.1:831-1683 GCA_964536175.1 uncultured Terricaulis sp.
ATGGCGGTAGGCCGCGAGCGGCTCGGCAAGAACGACGACTGGACCATCGCGGTGGAGAGCGAGGCGCAGGCGAGCGCCAGCCCGCCGATTGAAGTTGCGCTCGTGCTCGACAACACGGGCTCGATGCAAAACGACATGCAGGCGCTGCGCGACGCGGCGCAGAGCCTTGCCGAATTCCTGCTCAGCGTGGACGGCGACACGGTTAGCGTGGCGTTGGTGCCGTTCGTGGCGCAGGTGAACATTGGCAACCAGGCCTCGCATTTGGCCTGGATGGATACCGCCGGCGCCAACCCGCACCATGGCGAATTCCTCGAAGACCGCTATCTGCTGCGTCGGCCGACGTACAACAACGCGTGCACGAACTCCTCACGCTTTCCCACGACCGTCGCCAACGCGCCGACGCGGTCGGATGGTACGGCCTATGAAGTGGTGTGGGTGAAGAGCGGCAGCTGGTGCTACGCGTACAACCCGTCCGAGATCAACATCTTCGACATTTACGACAATCTGCCTGCGTCCGTCGGCGGCTGGCAGGGATGCGTCGAAGCGCGTCCGCCGCCGTACGACATTTCGGACGATGCGCCGAACCCGGCTATTCCGGCAACGATGTTCGTGCCCTATTTCTACAATGACGAAGGCGGCAACGACACGGACAACAACAACTGGCTGACCGAAGCCACGAACCTTCTGGCCGCTAGCAATACGACTGGGATCGAGTACCAGAGCACGGCGCGAACGACGTCGCTGTTCAAGTACCGCTCGAATGCGACGCTGAGCCTGGCCTGGGGATTCCCCAACCAGCGCGGCCCGCATCGCGGCTGTCCGACGCCGATCGTGCCACTGACGACGAACCAG
>CAZHWA010000631.1:0-1682 GCA_964536175.1 uncultured Terricaulis sp.
GCTCGATCATGCGTTGACGCGAGGTCAAACCGTGGTTTTATGCGCCTGTCAAGATCGTTGCGGGGGAGAGTGCGATGGGCGTTGCCCGGCGCTGGCTCTTGAATGCGACGCCGCTCTTGCGATGCGCTGAGCTCTTCTTCGCCATCGCTGTCTTGACGCTTGTCTGCGCGCCCGGCGCGCGGGCGCAGCCGCTCGCTTCGCCGCCGCCGGTGTTCGCATCGATCGACGCCAACGGCGTCGATCTCACCAGCGGCGCCTTCACCTTCACATCGATGGATGTTTCGATCGGCCAGCCGGGCATGGGCGGGCTGGCTTATGTGCGCACGTTCTATGGCGCGGGCTGGCGCGACAATTATATCGGCACGCTGCAAGAGTCCGGCACGACGTACACGGTGAGCGTGGGCGGCGCCTCGGAGACCTTCACCGAAAGCGGGGGCGCCTTCACGTCCGACCAGGCGCGCGGGGCAACGCTCGTCTTCAGCGGCGGGCTTTACACCTACACTTCATCGTTTGGCGCCGTGGCGGTGTTCGATCCCGCTTACGCCAGCGAGGCCGACTTCGAGGCCAATGAAGGCCGCATCGTCTCGCTCACCATGCCCAACGGCGAAGCGCTCGCCTTCCACTACAAGACCGTGACCGTACAAAGCGTCGAGGGCATTCGCCTGCAATCGGTGACCAACAATCTGGGCTACCAGCTGCATTTCGAGTACAGCCTCAACACGCCCACGCAATCGTCGCAATTGCCGGCCTGGCGCACGCTGACCAAGGTCACCGCCATCAACAACGCTGTCGAGTATTGCAATCCCACGGCCGATTCTTGCGGGCTCTCCGGCTGGCCCACCGTCACCTACGCACGCGCGGGCGTCTACGAGACCGTCACCGACGTGCTCGGGCGCCAAACCCGCTTTACCTATTCGTTCCAGGAGCTCGTCGCCATCCGCCGCCCGTCCAGCACAAGCTCGGACCACCTCACCATTTCCTATTCAGGCGGGCGCGTCTCCTCGATCTCCAACGGCTCGGCCTCGTGGAGCTATGGCTATGCGCAGAACGGCAATGTGCTGACCACAACCGTGACCGACCCGCTCAACCATGCGCGCGTCGTCACCTCCGAGAACGGGCAAATGCTCACCGACCGGGACGGAGAGAACCGCACCGTCGCTTATGCTTACGACGGCAACGGCCGGCTCGACCGCATTACCATGCCGGAGGGCAATTACACCGCGTTCGCGTACGACGCGCGCGGCAACGTCACCCAGACGACGCAGGTCGCCAAGTCCGGATCAGGACTGTCCAACATAGTGACATCGGCGGCGTTCGACGCGACCTGCTCCAATCCGGTGACGTGCAATCTGCCGAACTCAACAACCGACGCGCGCGGCTATCGCACAGACTACACCTACGATTCCGCGCACGGTGGTCCGCTCACCATCACGGCGCCCGCGCCCTCGGGATCGGCGCCGGTGGGATCGGGGACGCGCCCGCAGACGCGCTTCGCCTACGATGCGTTCTACGCTTATTACAAGAACAGCGGCGGCAGCATCGTTGCAGCCCCAAGCCCGGTGACGCGTCTCACAGAGGTGTCCGCCTGCGCCACCAGCGCCTGGTCGTCGGGCGCGTGCGCCGAGGGGGGCGATGACGAGACCGTGACCGCGATCGGCTACGGCTCGAACGGGGTCGCCAAC
>CAZHWA010000632.1:0-1680 GCA_964536175.1 uncultured Terricaulis sp.
CCGCCATAGTCCAGCGCGTCGTCCACCAACTGAAAGGCCAACCCCAACTCGCGCCCGTACGTTTCCAGCGCCGCCGCTTCGAGGCCGGGTCGTCCTGCAGCCACGGCGCCGGATTTGGCCGCCGCCGCGAAGAGCGCCGCCGTCTTGGCCGCGATGATCTGCATGTAGCGCTCGCGGCTGGTTTCGGCGTCGTTGGCCGCGGCGAGCTGCATCACTTCGCCTTCGGCGATCACGCTTGCAGCACGCGCCAGGATGTCGAGCACCATGAGGTCGCCCGTCTCCACCATCAGGTTGAAGGAGCGCGCAAACAGGAAGTCGCCCACGAGCACGCTGGCGGAATTGCCCCATATGACGTTGGCCGCCTTCTTGCCGCGGCGCATGGCCGAGACGTCCACAACATCATCGTGCAGCAGTGTCGCCGAATGGATGAATTCGACGGCCGCGGCCAGCTTGCGTGGGCCGTCGCCGCCGCCCCCGAGCAGGCGCGCCGAGGCAAGCGTGATGAGAGGGCGGATGCGTTTGCCGCCAGCGTCGATCAGATGCGTGGCGAGGTTGGGAATGATCCCGACCGTGCTTTCCATGTGCCGATGGATAAGCGCGTCGACGGCAGCGAGATCTTCGGCCAGGAGCGCGGCCAGCCGATCCGCCGCGCTAGGCGTTCCGGCGGCTTGTTTCGCTGGTCCGACCGCCGGTCCCAAATGGGCCTCCGCTTGCCTTCACCCTAGCGGAAAACGATGCTGGCGTCGGCCATTGGGGTCAAGTTAGGTCACATCGATCGCGCGAAAGGGTCGCACGCCAGTTTTGACAATGCTCAATGACATCACCGAGGACGCGCTCCTGGGCGGCCGCATCCGGATCCGTCAGCCTGCGCGCGGGTATCGTGTCAATGTCGACACCGTGCTGCTGGCGGCTGCTTATCCGCCGGAACATGCTCGCAGCGCGGGCCGCCGCGTCGCTGAACTTGGCTGCGGCGTCTGCGGCGCCCTACTGGCGATCGCCGCAAGCTACGAGGGCGATGTCCAGGTGGAGTTCGTCGGCATCGAGCGTGATCCAATGCTGGCTGCGCTCGCGCGGGACAACATTGCCTTGAACGGCCAAGCCCATCGCGCTCGCATCGTTGAGGCCGACGCACTCGATCCAAAAGCCGATTTTGGCACGTTTGACCATGTCTTGTTCAATCCGCCATACGATGCGGACAGCGATGGGCGGCCTCCGTCCGAAGCAAGGCGCAGCGCTTATATCGCCGAGCGTCCAATCGAAGAGTGGGTAAAGCAATGGTCCAATCGCATGCGCGCACATGCGGAAATGACCCTGATTCACCGGGCGCACCGCCTGCGCGAGATACTTGAGGCGCTCGAGGGCCGGCTGGGCGGCGTCTGCGTGTTTCCTATCCGCCCATGCCACGACAAGCCCGCCCGCCGCGTTATTGTGCGCGCGCGAAAGGGTTCAAAGGCGCCGCTTCAGCTTCTCAAGGGGCTCGACCTGCACCCCGACGACACCAGCAGGGACAAGTACACACCCGAAGCGGAATCAATCCTTCGCGGTCACGCACGCCTTGCGCTCCGGTGAGCGCGAACGCGTTTAGAACATCACCCCTCGGCCACGCGAAAATGTCGCCAATCGTCACCTGTGGATTTCCATCAAAGCGGCACAGCAGGCGACATCCTGCGAACGAACGGC
>CAZHWA010000633.1:0-1680 GCA_964536175.1 uncultured Terricaulis sp.
AGGGCATGGCCCGCAAGCCGTTGATCGCCGGAAACTGGAAAATGTATGGCCGCGCGGCCAGCCTCGCTGAGATTGGCGCGCTGAACGAGGGCGTCGGCGCCGCGAGCCAGCGGCTCGACGTGCTCATCTGCCCGCCGGCCCCTTATGTGCAAGCTGCCGCCGCCCAGGCCGGCGGCATCCTCATCGGCGGCCAGGATTGCAGCGCAGTGCGCGAAGACAGCGCCCGCACGGGCGAAGTGAGCGCGGCGATGTTGGCCGATGCGGGCGCCCGCTACGTCATCGTCGGCCACTCTGAGCGCCGCACCCAGCACGGGGAGTCCGATGGCCTAGTGCGCCGCAAGGCCGACGCGGCCATGGCCGCCGGGCTCATTCCCATCGTGTGCGTGGGGGAAACACAGGCCGAACGTGTTTCTGGCCGGGTCGCCGAGGTAATCTCCACCCAGGTACGCGAGAGCATGCCGAGCGAGGGTACAGCCTTCGTTGTCGCCTATGAACCGGTATGGGCCATTGGCGGCGACCGCACCCCGACCATGGCGGAGATTGGCGAAGTTCACGCCGTGATCCGCCAAACGCTGGCAACGCATGCGGCCAGTGGGGCAAGTGCGATCCGTATCCTCTACGGGGGCGCAGTAAGCCCTAAGAACGCTGCGGAGGTTTTCGCCGTAGATGGCGTCGACGGGGCGCTCGTGGGCCGCGCCAGCCTCAAGGCGGCGGACTTCTCCGCCATAATCCTGAGCCATCCGGCTGCGAGTTAGGCGTGCGTCACGGCGGGCTGGCGTTTAAGCTCACGCTCGGCTATTGAGCGCCCTTTCGCGCGCGCCCATGTCGGGGACGCGGGCGTTGGCGCGCGGGAGACGGTTCGGGCCATGGAAGTTATTGTCCTCATCATCCATTTGCTCGTCTGCATCTGCCTGATTGGGCTCGTTTTATTGCAGCGTTCCGAGGGCGGGGCGCTCGGCATGGGCGGCGGGGGAACCGGCTCGCTGATGAGCGGGCGCGGCGCTGCAGACGCTTTGGCAAAAATGACCTCGGTCGCTGGGGGCTTTTTCCTGGTGACGTCCATCTCGTTGACGATGATTTCCGGCGCCGGCGCCTCGCCGGAGGGTCGCTCCGTCATCGACGATCTGCTGCAGCGGCGTGAGCAAGTGGCCCCTGCACCAGCCACTCCAGCGGCTACGCCGGACGAGCCCGGTCCGACTCGCCCCGATCCAACCGAGAGCAGCCTGCCGGCGCAAACTCAGCTGGCCTCCGCAGCCGCGCCGGCGCCGGTTGAAACCGCCCCGGCGCCCACGACCGCGGCTACGCGCGCAGGCCCGCTCACCAGCGCGCCTAGCGAACGCACGGCGGCGCCGCCGAGCCAGCGTCCGGCTGTGACGCAACCGGTCTCAGCCCCTGCGCCGCGGCAGCCGGCGCCGCAGCGCACCGCCCCCGTGTCGCCAGAGCCGGTCGCGGAGGAGCCGCCGCTGCAAATCCCAAACACCTCAGGGGCCATTTCCGGCGTCACCCTGACGGATGAAGCCGCTTCGCAACCCGAATCAATTGAGATTGGAAACGGAGTGGAGGCTGTGCGGCGCGAACGCGCCGGTCCCGACCGGTAGTCCCAGGGGGAGTGGCCGGGGCAGTACGCGGCCGGGCTGACGTGGAAGGATAATGGCGCGCTACGTGTTCATTACCGGCGGC
>CAZHWA010000634.1:0-1679 GCA_964536175.1 uncultured Terricaulis sp.
GAGGCCGGGGCGCGACATCACCCGCGCCGCACCGAACCGGAGCAGCAGGTCGTCGACCGGCTCGAAGACCACGTTCATGGACGGATAGACATCGTCGTAGCTGCGCTCGACCGTGCTCTGCACGGGCACGCCCCCGCTGAACGTGTAACCGGTCGAGCTTTGGTCGGTCTCGACATAGCGTGCACCGATATTGCCGCGGAGGCGGCCGCCGAGGCTACGCCAGTCCAGCTGCAGGTAGCCGCCGAAATTCTCCTCCTCGACGCTGTAATTGGTGCCGAGCGCCGGTTCGATCCCCATCGGAAACACCGAAGTATTGTAGAGATCCCAGAGACTGGCGGCGGTGTTGATATCGGGCACCAGCCACGAGGTGACCAGACCGGAAGGGATATCGAGCCCGCGCCCGCTGAGCGTCATCAGCATGCTGTAGGCGGAGATCGGCGTGCCGGCGGCGACGCCGGGGATTATGCTCTCCTGGTTTGCCGTCGTGCCATCCGAGCGGCGCAGTTCGCTGCTCTCGAACTCATAGCCGCGCCAGACCAGCCCGCCTCTAAGCGTGAAGAAGTCGGTGGCGTCAAAGATCAGTTCGCCCTGCACCGTTTCGTAGGCGTTGTACGCGGTCTGTGGGCGCAGGCGGATTTGCGACAGCGTCCAGGTCGCCGGATCGGTGACATCCGTCGCGCCGTAGGTAATCAATGGCAAACGGTTGTCGCCGCGATAATCATAGACGTAGCCGTCGATGTCGGTGGCGTCGAACAACAGCGTCGTCTGCACCGGGTTGTCGTGTTGCGACTCCGCAAAGCCGGCCAAACCGCGGAACTGCAATCTGTTGGAGAAGTCGTGCTCTACGTCCAGCGTGACCTGCTGGAATTCGGTGCGCAATTCGTCGAAGCGCAGTTCGGAGCGCACATCGACATCGTCGAACACTCCATAGACCAGTGAATTGCCCTGGATTTCTGCATCCTGCACGATCACGCCGCCGATGCCGGCGGCGCCGCCAGCGCTGAATACCGGCGCCTGCAGAAACGACTCCGACCGCGTGCCATCGAAGTCCGCGTAGAGTGCGCTGAGCGTGAGCTCCGTGGCGTTGGTCGGGTCCCATTGCAGGGCCGCCGTTATGCCCAGACGCTCTTGCTGGTGCTGATAGACATCATAGCGTGGAATACGGGGATGAAACGCCGCATTGAGATCCGCCGTCGGCACGCCCGACAAGTTGTTGGCGTCGAGGAAGCCGCCACTCTGCCAACGCACTGTGCTGGCGCCCTCCTCCAATGACTCACGATCGCTGTAGGCCACCGAGAACAGGGCGCCAAAATTATTCCAGCGATTGCTGATCAGAAACGCGAGTCTGGGATCGGTGGTCTCTGAAAGATCGTTGTAGTGCGCCTGCCCTGAGGCGGCCATGGTGAAGCCATCGTAGTCGAACGGCAGCGCGGTCCGCAGATCGACCGTCGCGCCAAGCGCGCCTTCTTCGATCTGGGCCGACGCCGATTTGCGTACCGTGATGGCGTTGAATAGCTCCGATGCGAACACGTTGAAGTCGAACGATCGCGCCCGATTGGTGCCGCCGACAGCATCCGTGCCCCCGCCCGTGGCCAGGGCCTCCATGCCGTTGATGCGCACGCGGGTGAATTGCGGGCCGAGGCCGCGCACCGAAATCTGCCGTCCCTCGCCGGCATCGC
>CAZHWA010000635.1:0-1671 GCA_964536175.1 uncultured Terricaulis sp.
TGCCCGTGCCCGCCGGCCCGCTGAGGATGAGTTCGCGGTCGTGGTTGGTCTGCGCTTCCAGGTTCGCCCGCCGGAACTCAAAGCGCGGCGTCGCCATCGTTCGCATGGCGAGCCGTTTACGCGCTTCGGAGACAGCGGCCCGCATGAGCGCCTCGGTTGCGGCCGGCGAAATAGGTAGGGTCACGGGTTATCCATTTGAAGCGCGACAAATCGGCACAGATGAAGGAACATATCGACCGCTACACGCTTCGGCGCGAGCGTTGATCGGGTGTAATCGCTTACGATGCCGAGAATGTCATCAGATTCGAGTTCGACCAGCCATACCGGGTCTTCGTCGTTCCATTCGATGCGCGGTTTGCCGTGTTCGTCTTCGCCTATCCGCACGGTATTGTCATACCATCCGCCCGCGCCAATTGTGTCTGGTAGCGTGCCATGTGTGTTCCACGTTTTTAGCAGTAGATTCGCTTTCAATGGATTAGCGCCCTCGTTGATAGCGACCAACTACGGTGTCGATTTGCTGTAATACGCGAGCAGATCGCTCGCTGATTAGCGCCAACCGATTCTCAAGCTGTACCCTGCGACTAAACCGGATTTCACCCCGATCCAGATCGGCATTGATACGTTCCGCCAGTCTATTTAGTCGTGCCTGTTCTGTTTTTAGTGGTGCGAGATCGGCCGCGATGCTCCGCACACTTGCATCCCGTCCACCACCCCCACGCCCACTTCCACCCGCTCCGCGTCCCATTGTCTAGCCCTCCGCCATGTTCTCTGCGATCTGATTCACAAGCTGCTCGAATACGTCCGACGCCTTCACGCCGGCCGTCTCTAGTTCCTTGCGCCAGTCGAGTTCCATAATCGACCGCACCGGCATGTCCAGCCCCAGCAGTTTTGACCGGCGCTCCGCAATCCGAAGCACGCGGTCGACGGCCGCCATGTTCGGCGCTTCGTTGACCACCTTCGGCCACAGCGCAACGTGCATCTTTTCGAGCCGTTCCAGTTCCAACGCGCGCCAGTCTTCGGCCTTCGTGTTCTGTTCGGCCAGCAGGTCGGCCAGCGCGCGGTCAAGGTCTTTTTTCGCCATGCTCACGCTCACGCCCGTGCGCTGTGCGATCTGGCGCAACGACAGGCCGGCCTTCCGAAGTTCCAGCGTGGTAAGCCGTCTTTCGGCGGCTGCGACGTTTTGACCTCTCATTGTTTACATTCCTGTGCTGTCAGTCCGGGTCATGGGTTAGCCTAATAGTCTCGATGAAAGATCAGACAACTGGTTGACTCGCGCCTGCAATTGGTCGCGTTGACGCCCCAACGCCAGCATGTCCTCGCGCCACTTTGTCATGTTGCGTGGAATACGCACTCTAGAGTTTTGCGCTTGTAAGCGGTCTATTTTGCCCTGAACAATAGACAGTTGTTCAGCAACGCGCATACGAACCTGACTAACCTGAAACCACAACGGGTTAGCTTCTGCTACTGTTCGTGCAAAACCGCCACGGGGCAAACTGTACGTTGGCTCGCCTGCTAAAGCGTCGCGCACTTCTGCGGCGATTCCCCCGCCGCCACCGCCACGTCCACCACCGCCACCACGTCCCATGTCCGTCTCCTATCGCCCGTGCTTCACATACGAATCTTCAGGCACCCACGCCCAGCCGCGCTCTACGCACACGTCTTGCACCGGCT
>CAZHWA010000636.1:0-1667 GCA_964536175.1 uncultured Terricaulis sp.
CGCTGCGGGGTCAAGGTGGAAATTCTTGGCTTCACCACGCGCGCCTGGAAGGGCGGGCTCTCAAAAGAAGACTGGCTGAAGGCGGGGCGTCCGCCGCAGCCGGGCCGGCTCAACGACCTGCGGCACGTCATTTACAAGGCGGCCGACGCACCCTGGCGACGGTCGCGGCGCAATCTTGGCCTGATGATGCGCGAGGGCTTGCTGAAGGAAAACATCGACGGCGAGGCGCTTCTTTGGGCGCACGATCGTCTGCTGGCGCGGTCTGAGCAGCGTCGAATTTTGATGGTGATTTCCGATGGCGCGCCGGTGGACGATTCGACGCTGTCGGCTAATCCCGGCAATTATCTCGAACGCCATCTGCGCGCGGTGATCCACTGGGTCGAAACGCGCTCGCCGGTCGAGCTGATCGCCATCGGTATCGGCCATGACGTTACGCGCTATTATCGACGCGCCGTCACTATCACCGACGCAGAGCAACTCGGCGGCGTCATGATCGAGAAACTCGCCGAACTGTTCGACGAGCCGACGCCGCTTGAACACCGTCCCGCGCCCCGCAGCCTGCGCGAGGCCAGACAGCGCATGGCGGCGGCCTCGTAAATGCTGCGTACGCTATGTCTGGCGGCTGCGCTTGTGCTAGCGGCGTGCGAAGGGCTGGCGGCCAACGCGCCGATCGCCGAGCAATGGCGCGGGATCGATGTCAGCGCCACGCCGCTCGCGTTCGGCGAAGAGCGCGTTGGGCGGCTGCGCTATCGCGGCGGACTTGAACTTGGGTCGCAGTCGGCGGCGTTTGGCGGCTTATCCGGCATGGAAGTGCTGGAGGACAACCGCCTGATCGCCATCAGCGACGACGGCAATTGGTTCGAAGCGCGGCTTGTGCTCGACGACGCCGGCGCACTTGTCGGCGTCGTCGATTGGCGTACCGCGCTGATGCGGGACGAAGCCGGCGAGCCATTCGCCAACAAGCGTGCGGGCGATTCCGAAGACCTCGCCCAGCTTCCCGATGGACGCTTTGTCGTCAGCTTCGAGCAGTCCCAGACGTTGCGCATCTACGATCTCAATCGCGATGGCCCATTCGGCGCCGCAGAAGCAGGGCCGACGCTGGCCGAAACGCGATCGCTGCCCAGCAATGCCGGGCTTGAGGCGGTGGCGGCGACAGCGGACGGCGCGCTCATCGTCGGCGCCGAGGGCGGTCGGCGGGCGACGACCCCGCTCTGGCGCGCGCCGCTCGACGCCCAAGCGCCAGTCGCTCCGAGCGCACGCTACCGGCTCGCGACCGGTTATTCGTTGACCTCGCTCGATCGGTTGCCCGACGGCGGCTTTGTCGCGTTGGAGCGTTTCTTTGCGCCGGTGATCGGTCCGCGCGCGCGCATCACCCGCTTTGAGCTCGATGCCGAGGGCGAGATCGGCGAGATTGAAGCATTGGCGGCGTTCGCCCCGCCGTTGCCGATCGACAATTTCGAAGCAATCGCCGCCGTGAGCCTGGCCGATGGCGCAACGCGCATCTACGTTCTCTCGGACGACAATTTCAGTCCCCGCCAGCGTACGCTGCTGCTGGCGTTCGATGTGACCGAGCCGAACGCCAATTAGGCCGCGGCGGTGTCCGCGAGCTTCTTCTTGAGGTCGCGGCGGATCTTGGCGGCGCGTTGCGACAGTTCGGCCTCATCCGC
>CAZHWA010000637.1:0-1666 GCA_964536175.1 uncultured Terricaulis sp.
TCGTCACCGGCTATGGCCGCGAAGCGCTGCCGGCGCCGTTCCAGGAGGCGATGATCGTCGAGAAGCCGTTCACCCAGGAGCAGATCGTCGGATCGATCGAGCGGCTGCTCACAGCCGGCGACAACGTCACCCCGCTGCGCCCGCCGAAAAGCAAACGCGACTAGCGCACTTGCTGCCGGCGGCGGCTTAGCGTACCGGCACTGCTTCTTCGATGAGAGGCTGTGGACATGTCCATCATCAGCGAATTTCGCGAGTTTGCACTCAAAGGCAATGTGGTCGATCTCGCCATCGGCGTGATCATCGGCGCGGCGTTCAACGGCGTCGTGCAGTCGCTCGTAAAGGATGTGGTGATGCCGCCGATCGGCTGGCTGACCGGCGGGCTCGATTTCTCCGATCTGGCCGTGACCTTGCCGCGATCGCCGCTCTCGCCCGAAGACGCAGAGCTGGTGACGATCAATTACGGCGTCTTCCTCACCACGCTGATCAGCTTCTTCATCGTCTCCTGGGTGATCTTCCTGCTGGTCAAAGCCATCAACCGGATGAAGCGGCGCCAGGAAGAAGCGCCAAAAGCGGACGAGCTGCCGGCGGACGTCAAGCTGCTGACCGAGATCCGCGACCTGTTGAAAGCGCGGCAGTAGCGCTGGGCCCACGAGAGCGCAGGCGCCTCGCCTGCATTGCCGGACGCCAACGCGCAACGCGTTGCGGTTTGCGCGACCGCGGGCGCCGGCGGCCCGAATTATTTCTGCTGCTGGGCGCTGAAGAAGACGGCGATCTTGTTGCCGTCGAGGTCGCGGAAATAAGCGAACTCGCCCCAGGCATCGCGCGGGCCCGGCTTGCCTTCGCACGTGGCGCCAAGCGAGAGCGCCTTGTCGTAGACGCGCGCGACATCGGCTTCGCTGTCGACATTGATCGCCAGCATGGCGCCGTTGCCGGGGTGGGCGGCCTCGCCGTTATAGGGGCGCGTGATCATGATCATCGGCCCTGCGCCGAGGCGATACATGACGCCATGCGGCGTCGGAAACAGCTTCTTGCCGCCGAGTTCGGGTGCAAGCGCGTCCCAGAACGCGCAGGCGCGGTCGAAGTCATTGACGCCGAGACAGACGTAACCGACTTGAGCCATATGTGGGTTTCCTTGCTTGGTTTTGCGTAGTGTTCGGCCCGCCACTCCCCGGCGTCAAGCTGACGTGGGGTCGTCTGATCGCACGCGCGGCGACACGACAAGGCCGGCGATGCGGTCGTAGAGCGTGCGGCCGGTGAAGAGCGAGACGATGTAGGCGCCGGCGAGCGCGAGCGAGAGCGACCAGGCGACGAGGCTAGGCCAGCCGGGCGGATCGACGAACGGTTGGCCGGGCATGTGCCACACGCCGGCGTGGGCGATTTCCCAGGGCAGGAATTTGAGCGCGTTGCGCACCAGCGTTGCGGAGAATCTGGCGCGGCGGCTTTCCGTGTCTGTGACCCGCAGGCGCACCGCCCATTTGCCGGGCGTGCCCTGCAGCGGCGATGCTTCGAGCAGCGCAAAGCCGACGATGACAGGCGCGGTGACGGTGAGAAAAGCGAACGCGTGCGCGGCGAGGCGATTGTCGGGCACGCCGGCGTTGGCGCCTGCGCCGAAGGCAAACGCGAGCGCCGTCAGCAGCGCCAGATACGCAGCGATGAGCGCAATGTC
>CAZHWA010000638.1:0-1661 GCA_964536175.1 uncultured Terricaulis sp.
GGTCCCAACGATAACCCCGCTGCTTGAGGGCGGCGCGAGCCTCGTAGGCGGTGTTTTCCGCCCGCACAGCCTTCAAGGGACGTCGGGCGCATTGAAGTAGGGCTTGCATAGTGACGCGTTTGGAGATCGGGAGGGCGCTGTGGAGCAGGAACGCCCCCGCTAGAGCATCGCCAAGTGCGCGATGGGCGTCGTAGAACCAGCCCATGCGCATCAAAATGTAGTCGAGTTTGCCGCTACTCAGTCCCTCGTCGCGCCACTCGATATCGTTGAGTGAGCAAGCCCAGTTCATGCGCTCGAAGATTTGCCAGTGTTTCTCGACCATCGGTCGATCGAACCCGGCATTGTGAGCGATAATGAGCTGCGCCGAAGAAACGAGACGCTCGACGCGGTTGGCGTCAACTGTCTTGCCTGCGACATCCGCATCTGTGATGCCGTGGACTTTGGCGCTCTCGACCGGAATCGGAATGGATGGCTGGCGTAGTCCGGAATAGGCCTCATCCTCAAGAACTCGCACAATGACGACGCTGTCGCGCTCGTACTCAAATGGGAGTAGAGCCAGTTCGATGACTTCGTCCGTGTCATGGTTGAGGCCAGTGGTTTCAGTGTCGACAAACAGCGCGCGCCGAATGTCGCCGCTCGTCGCGGTCAAGTTCCAATCGGCGGCATCTGGAATACGCTTCAGTATGCGGTGATTTGGGCTAGCGGCGAGCGCACGTTCAGCATCAAGGATGTCCATTTGTCCTGTTTAGCACGCCAAGGCGCCAGGGATCGACGCCCGCAGGGCCGCGACGCGCTTTAACTTATCTCCAGCGCGGTGCGGTCGCGCAGCGACGAGAGCCCGGCCCGCGCGAACCGTGCGGGCGGCGCCCAAATCAATCCCGCTTCTCAAAGCCGCGTCCTTTCAGCTTCGCCCCATATTTCTTCCGCCGCTCATACTGAGACAACGTCGTTCCATTGAGCCGCTTCATCTTGGCGATGACTTTGACATCCCGAAGCGTCTTCACTTTGTGACATGGTCTGCACATGAGCTGGTCCGGCTTGCCGGGATAGATCGCATTCGGCGTTGAGTGCTCAGCAATCAGGCCTTCGGTCGCTTTGCAGCCACGCACACAGCATTTGCCGCGTTGGCGTTTGAGCAGCGCGTCGTATTCACGCGCCGTGAGATAGAGGCGGGCCATCATGCGCTCCCAACAGAGGAGATGCTGGCGCCGCCGAGGCGACGCCAGCGCCAGAGTCGAATTCTTGGCTTCACGCCGCCTCAGCGGTTTCCGCCATGCCCTTGGAGCGGACGTGACCTTCGCCCGGATCGACGGCTACGAAGACTTTGCCGGTCCATTTGCCCGACGCCTTGTCCTTCCAGCGGTCATGACGGAGCTGACCGGAAATGTCGGCGATGACGCCGGCGCGCATCGCTTTGGCGGCGGTCGCCGCCTTTGGGCAGTTGATCTCGACGGTGAAGCGGTCGGCGCGTTCGCCGCTTGACGCTTCGATCCAGAGCGAGACGATTTCGATGGAGCCGTTGCGCACTTCGATGGTGCGGATCTTGGGGGCGTCGACGAGTTTGCCGATGAGGCTGACGCGGTTGGTCATGAGAAGAACTCCGATGGCGTTCCCGGCTGATCCCGGGGCCGCGGGGCTCGCCCGCGACGGCGCTTAAAGCG
>CAZHWA010000639.1:0-1658 GCA_964536175.1 uncultured Terricaulis sp.
CGCCGCTCAACAAGCTCACCGACGCCGACCTCATCCCGCCGCTCAGTGCGTTGGAAAAAATCAACGAGGGATTGCGGTGATATCGACCTCTTGCCTTCTTCCGGTCATGCCGCGGGGGGTGTAGCTTGTCGTGCATGACGCGCGACGCTGTTTTTCGGATAGCCTCGGACGACGATCTGTCCTCGCTCGCCGTGCTGCGTTGGCGTTTGAAGGAGGGCGACGACGCGCCGGCGGAAGGCGAGGCGTTTGGGCAGTTCGCGGCGGCATTCATGTTTTTCGAACGCAGACAGCGGGCCGCGGGCGAAATTGTTCATTGGATCGCTGACGTCGATGGCAAGCCGGTTGCGGCAATGTCGGTTGTTGTGGTCCGCAAGATGTTATCGCCCGGCAGCGGCGAAGGGCGATGGGGATATCTAACCAATTGCTACGTTGCGCCCGAGCAGCGGAACGCTGCTATCGGCCGAGGTTTGATCGACATGATTCAATCCTGGGCGAAAGAGAACGCGCTGGAGTTCCTCGTCGTTTGGCCCAGTGAGCGCGGCTTTCCGTTCTACGAGCGCAGCGGCTTCCGACGCCCGAACGACCTGCTCGTGTGGACGGCTGCGCCATGAAGACGATACGTCTGCACGATCCGGGCTGGAAAGACGCCTTCGTCGCCGAAGCGTTGGTACTGCGGGCGTGTCTGGGTCCGGCCGCCCTCGCCATAGAGCACATCGGCAGCACAGCGATTCCCGCCATCGTCGCCAAGCCTATAATCGATATTCTCGTCACGGCGCACTCGCTCGGCGCTGTTGACGGGCGTGCTTCAGCGATGGAAGCAGCCGGTTATGAGGCGCGGGGTGAGCACGGTATTCCGGGGCGGCGATATTACAAGAAAGCGCCGGGCCTTTCGGACGTCGGCTTCCACGTGCACGCGTTTGCGCGCGGATCGCGGCATATTGCGCGCCATATGCGGTTTCGCGACTTCCTCTTGCTCAGGCCGGACATAGCGCAGGAATACTCTGCGCTTAAGCACAGCCTGGCGAACTCGGCAGGCGAACTCGTTGATGATTATGCCGAGCGAAAAGCAGCTTTTGTCGACCGTGTTCAGCGGATGGCGACGCAGCGTTTCGCGCATCGGGAATAAGCGATCACCGAAATTCGTCCGTCCGGACGGCGTCAGATCGAATTCGGTCGGGCTTTCAGCCGCCAGTACCGCAACATCTCCGCCGCGATTCGGCGCTTCCGTCAGCGGCAAGTGCGCGTATCCACGCCCAGCTGCCGCATCAGGCAGCGCGACCACGAAACAAGACAGCGAAAGCGGCTCCGTGGCGATCGGAGCCGCTTTCTACCTACGCGAAGCACAGGCGGGGGTTGGCAAGGGGTAGATACGAATCCAGGGCTTCAAACGTGGAAACGCGTGCCGAACGGTTCGGGTTCACACCGTCAACCGAAGTTCCATGGCCTAGTCTAGCCGAAGCGCTCGATACGGAATGGGGCGAGGTCGAAAGGCGGGGTCTCACCCGTCGCCATCGCCGCAACGATCTCCCCTGTGATCGGCGCTTCGGTAAGGCCCAGGTGCGCGTGGCCGAAGGCGTAGAGGACTTTTGGCGCGCGCTGCAGCCGCCCGATCGCCGGCACGAAATCCGGCAGCGAGGGGCGCGAGCCGACCCAGCGGT
>CAZHWA010000640.1:0-1658 GCA_964536175.1 uncultured Terricaulis sp.
TGTTGCCGAGGACTCCGGAACGTCCGTCCCGGACATGAAGATCATGCGGCAAGAGACACCGTTCGTCGCCGGCATTCTCGACAAGCAGACCCGTGAAGGCGGAATGCGCAGCGGCGATCCCTCTCCGGCGACCGCCTATGGCACCTTCATCGGCATGCGGGCGGCAATCCGGCACAAGCTGCACCGCGATGATTTTAACGGCATACGCGTTTCCATTCAGGGTGTCGGCAATGTCGGCTTTCGGCTCGCCAAGCTCCTTCACGAAGCCGGAGCCAAGCTGTGGGTCACGGACATCTATGAAGATCAGGTCAAGCGCGCGGTCGACGAGCTGGGGGCAACGGCAGTCGGCAGTGAAGACATCTACGGCCTCGACGTTGACATCTTCGCGCCATGCGCCCTTGGTGCGACGCTCAACGACAAGACCATTCCCCAGCTCCAAGCCAAGATCGTTGCCGGAGCCGCCAACAATCAGCTCTCGGAGCATCGTCACGGGACGGAACTGATGGAACGGGGGATCCTCTATGCGCCGGATTACGTGATCAATGCCGGCGGCATCATCGACGTCTACTATGAGCGCGGCGGAACCTACGACCGCGATACAGCCATCAAGCACATCGAGAGGATCTACGACACGCTGATCGAGATTTTCGAGCGGGCCAAGGAGGACGGGCTGCCTACCAACCTGGTCGCCGATCAGGTGGCGGAGGAGCGCTTCAAGAACAAGACGCCCACGCCCGTCGCTGGAGATCCGACTCGCCGGGAGGCGATCGCAGGCTAGCCGAGCGTCTTTCTCCGAGGCGTACCGACCGAACACTCCAATCATGGCGACACGCACGAAAACACGTGGGCGAGGAGGAACGTGATGGCTCAGGGCGAGATCGCAACGCACGGCACCGGCACCACCACTACCTGGAAGCACGAGTACTGGTCTTCCCGCCTCGTCTTTGTGCTGGCGGCCACCGGCTCGGCCGTGGGGCTCGGCAACATCTGGAAGTTTCCCTATATCACCGGGATCTATGGTGGCGGTGCCTTTGTCCTCGTCTACCTGGTATGCATCGCCCTCATCGGATTGCCGGTGATGATAGCGGAAATTCTCATTGGCCGGCGCGGCGGTCAAAGCCCGATTGCCAGCATGCGGGAGCTGGCCCGGCAGGAGCGCCGCTCATCGATCTGGGAGATCGCCGGATGGATGGGGGTGATCGGCTCGTTCCTCATTCTGTCGTTCTACAGTGTCATTGCCGGCTGGGCCGTCGTCTACGTTTGGTATGCTGTCAGCGGCCAGTTCAGCGTTGCAGCGGCAGACCCTGAGCAGGCAACCGCCACCATTGGCGCCATCTTCGACGGCTTGCTGGCCAGCCCGATCAGTCTGATCGCGTGGCATACAGTGTTCATGGTGTTGACGATCTTTATCGTCGCCCGCGGCATCAAGGCCGGGCTGGAGCGGGCGGTGACAATCATGATGCCGGCATTGTTTGTTATTTTGATCGGGCTGGTCGCCTACGCGGCCTTTGCAACGGACAGTTTCGGGCAAGGGATGGCGTTCCTGTTCCAGCCAGACTTTTCCAAGCTGAGCTGGGAGGGAGTCCTCGTGGCTCTCGGTCACGCCTTCTTGAGCCTCAGTCTCGGCATGGGGATCATGGTGGCCTATGGCTCCTATC
>CAZHWA010000641.1:0-1656 GCA_964536175.1 uncultured Terricaulis sp.
CCCGAAGGGGTATCTCATGATCTGTATCTCCTTGAAAACAACCCATTCAGCAAATAGCCAACAGCCCTCGCTGGTGATGTCCATATAATTCTGTAAAAACGAGGAGGCGTGAGCTACCATTCGTTTGTCTGAGAACGAATTCCCGAAAAGGGAGAAGGAGCCCACGCCATGAACGCAAAGATACCGCCGAGCGAGCGTATTCGGCAACTACTGGAAGGCTATCTGCAAGGCGGCTACCAGCACAGCGAGCAACCGGCCAGTGAGTTTCTGAAGCTGGCGGCGCAGATGGTGGCGCAGGAAGCGTTGGAACAGGAAGTGACCGACTTTCTTGGGCGAGACCGTTACGAACGCCAGGAGGAATCGGTCGGGTATCGCAACGGCTACAAGCCGGGTCGGATGCGCAGCGCTGAGGGCGAGATTGAGTTGGCCGTGCCGCAGGTCCGCGACAGCGAGCACCCCTACCGGTCGAGGCTGATGGATTTTCTCAAGGGCAATACGGACGTGCTGGATTACCTGGTGTTGCAGATGTACACGCGCGGTCTGTCGACGCGCGATGTGGAGGACGCCTTCCGCGATCCAGTGACCGGCGAGCTGCTGTTGGGTCGCACGGCCATCAGCGAGATCACCGACAGCCTGTGGGAAGATTACCAACGCTTCTGCGTGCGCGACTTAGCCGGCTTTGAGGTCGAATACGTGTTTCTGGATGCAGTCTACGAGAGCTTGCGGCGGCAGGGCAACCTGAAAGAAGCCCTGCTGTGTGCCTGGGCGATCTGCCGCGATGGGCGCAAGGTGCTGCTGCACATGGCGCTGGGCAACAAGGAAAGCCTGCCTGCCTGGCGCGATTTCATCCGCAACATGACCCGGCGGGGCTTGCCCACGCCTACCCTGGTGACGACCGATGGCGCACCGGCCCTCATTGCGGCGGTTGAAGAAATCTGGCCCCGCAGCCTGCGCCAGCGCTGCGTGATGCACAAAACCCGCAACATCCTTGACAAGGTGCCGCAGTCGGCCCAGCCCGAGATCAAGCAGCGTCTGCAGTCCATCTGGAACGCGCCCAATCGCGCGACCGCCGATATCTTGCTCGGGGACTTCATCACTACCTACGAACCGGTCTACCCTTCGGCGGTCGCCTGCCTGCTGGACGACCTGGAAGCCAGCCTGGCGTTCTTGCGCTGTCCGGCCCTGCATCACAAGCGTATCCGCACCACCAATCTGATTGAGCGCGCCTTCGCCGAGCAGCGGCGCCGTACCAAGACCATCCCGCGGTTTTGGAATGAACGCAGTTGTTTGAAGTTGGTCTTTGCCACGCTCTGGCAAGCCAGTGAGCGGTGGCAGCGCGTGCGCATGACGGACCTGGAGCTTGCCATGCTGCGCCGCCTGCGCCAGGAGTTGGATCTGGAACCCATAACAACCGAAGCAGCCGCGGCGCAGTCCAAAGCGGTCTAGCCCGATGCCACGTCTCCCTTTTTACAGAAAAATCCGGACTTGACCCAGCGTCCCGGAAAGAAATCGCGTATTCTCACATCGTCCAAT
The DNA here is from genome assembly GCA_964536175.1 of uncultured Terricaulis sp. Lineage (GTDB taxonomy): Bacteria > Pseudomonadota > Alphaproteobacteria > Caulobacterales > Aquidulcibacteraceae > Vitreimonas. The sequence continues at coordinate 1,534 of CAZHWA010000641.1, forward strand.
CACGCTGGAGGGCCCTTCAGCGCAACAAGTAGATTCACAAGGCATCTACCGATTACCTGATCCTGCCGCGCATTTATCGATCCTAATCAACCACCTGATCTTGCACGAACCGCAATCCCGTTG
>CAZHWA010000642.1:0-1648 GCA_964536175.1 uncultured Terricaulis sp.
GATCGGAAGTGATTTCGAGTGGCCTCACGTGGTTGTGGAACAAGTGACCAGTCGTCTGAAGGTCCTTCGACCAGACATCACAATTGTTCGAAGCCTGTGGCCCAAGCTGGGTGAGTCGAACTTCAGCTCACACATCGCCGCCGGGCTGAATGAAAACCCCGATGTGGTACTGCTGCCGATGTTCGGTGGTTCGATTGTCAACTTCGTGAAGCAGGCGAAGAGCTATGGCTTGTTCGAGCGCACCAAGTTGATCACGATGCTGACGACGGATGTGCTCATGTCGATGCGCAATGAAATGCCTGAAGGTGTTTATGGCTTCACGCCGGCACCTTTCTACGCAATGTCTTCTCCGCGGCTGGATGCATTTGTCGAAAAATACAAGACTGCTTACAAGCAACTGCCGGACGATTGGGCCGTTCTCGGTTACGACTCGATGCTCCAAATGGCCGATGCCATCAAACGTGCTAATTCTCTTATGCCGGGAGACATCATGGACGCGCTCGCTGGGACCGAGTATTCGAGCCTGCGGGGACCGATCAAAGTTCGCAAGCTAGACGGAAACTCCAACGCGGTGACGTTCTTGGGCGTGACCAAGACAGTCGCGGGTTTCGAATTTCCCATCTTGACCGACGTTGTGCGCATCGACGGCGACAAAGTCATGCCTTCCGAGGCAGAAGTTCTCTCGATGCGCGCTTCTGCCCGTAAGTAAGTAGAACAAAGCGGTGGAGAGAACATGACTTGCACGCCAATCTTGTCTGTCGCACGGCTTGCAACTATGAAGGAGGCCGGCTATTGGAGGGACACTCTTCTTATGGACCATTTCGACAGGTCCGTCAGCGAGCGCCCAAGCGCCATCGCGGTAATCGATTACAACAGCGCAACGGGTGTACGCACCGAACTCAGCAATGTCGAACTGAGCCGCCTCGCCGAGTGCATGGCGCTCAATCTCGCGCGGCTCGGCGTTCGCCGTGGAGATGTCGTCTCCTGCCAACTGCCCGCATGCTGGCAGTTCGTCGCACTTCATATCGCCTGCCTGAAGCTCGGGGCGGTAACGAATCCGTTGATGCCCATTTTTCGCGAACGAGAACTGGAGTTCACGCTCGGGCAGGCGGAAAGCAAGGTACTTGTCATTCCTCGAGAGTTTCGCAACACCGACTATCCGGCGCTGATCCGTGGAATCGGGGGGAGGCTTCCGCAGCTCGTGCACGTCCTGGAAGTCGGTAGCGAGGGTTCGAATTCACTCGACGCCCAGTTGCTGCAAACTCACGGCATCGAACAATTTCGCGACCACCTCGTCCGGCCCGATGCGAATGACGTCATCCAGTTGCTTTATACGTCGGGAACGACGGGAGAGCCCAAAGGGGTGATGCACACCTCTAACACGGTTCTCAGCATCCTCACTACCCACGCACAGAGACTGGGGCTTGGACCGAACGACGCATTTCTTGTTTGTACCCCTATCGCGCACCAAACCGGGTTCGGCTATGGAGTGATGCTTGCGTTGCTCGTGGGGGGAAAGGCCGTTCTGCAGGATATCTGGTCGCCGCAACGAGCGGCGGGCTTGATCGAATCGGAGGGCGTGTCGATGATTACCGGCGCCACACCTTTCCTGGCCGATCTTACCGAAATCGCCGTCCAACGCCCGGGT
>CAZHWA010000643.1:0-1647 GCA_964536175.1 uncultured Terricaulis sp.
CGCTCAGTCGCTGTTCGTCGCTACGCTCGCCCGCGTACGCGGCGAAACCGACGCGCTCTCGTTTGCCGCTCCAATCGTGCTCTGCAACGCCAGGCATCTGAATCCTGTACGCGACCACCTGGCCGCGGCCGGCGTTGCGCCCGGCGCCATCGTGCTCGAACCGTTCGGGCGCAATACCGCCGCCGTCGGCGCTTCCGCGGCCGCCGTCGCCGCGGCCGTCGATCCCGATGCGCTGGTCCTGCTGCTGCCCGCCGACCACGTGATCGCCGATACGGCCGGCTTTCACGCAGCTCTGGCGCGCGCCGCTCCGTTTGCGCGCGAGCGCATCGTCACCTTCGGCATCGCGCCCGATCGGCCCGCCACCGGCTATGGCTACATCCATCGCGGAGCAGCCCTTGGCGAGGGCGTGTTCGCCATTGAAAGCTTCCGCGAGAAGCCGGACGCGCCAACCGCCGAGCGCTATGTCGCCGACGGCGCACACGCCTGGAACGCCGGCATCTTTCTGTTTCACCCCAAGACCCTGCTCGACGAATTCGCCGCCAGCGCCGATATCCGCGATGACACGCTGGCCGCGCTGAGCGCCGCGCGCCGCGTCGGCGATGAGATTCACCTCGACGCAGCGCTGTTCGACAAAGTCCGCGCCCAGCCGCTCGACATCGCCGTGATGGAGAAAACCCGCCGCGCCGCCGTGGTCCCATGCGACATCGGCTGGGCCGACATCGGCGCCTGGGACGAGATTTGGCGCATCTCTCCGCACGACAGCCACGGCAACGCCGCCCAAGGCCAGGTCTTCACCCGCGACGCCGCCAACAACCTGCTTTACGCCGAGGGCGTGAAGCTCTGCGCGGCGGGCGTCGAGAACCTTATCGTCATCGCCACGCGCGAGGCCGTCATCGTGCTGCCGCGCGATCGCGCGCAGGAGGTGAAGCTGCTGCGCGAAATGGCCGAAAAGACCTAGCCCCCCGCGGATTCGGCCGCCCGTTTTCACACTTTTTCCGGCGTGCGCCGCTGAAACCGCAACGAAAACCACAGATCGAATTCGGCAGGCTGGATTCGGCCCGATACTGGGCGGCCATGACATCGCCCCATCTCCTTCTCACCACAGCGCACCGGCGCCAGAGGCTCGCCCTCTGGGCGCTGGCCGTGCTGGGCTGGATTGCGGGCGTGGTGTTCGGCGAGCGGGGCTTTGCCCATCGCCAGTTGCGCCAGCGCCATCGGCGCATCGCGATCGAGAGGCTGACGCGGCTCGTGGTGCAATTGCTGATCGTGCGTGCGTTCGAGCTCGCGCCGGTGCGCGCGCGCAAGCTGCGCTTCTGGCGCAACGGGCGCGATCTCAAGCGGCGCCATTTCATCCGTTCGCTGATCGGGGCGCGCCTGCGCCGGGTGCTCAAGCCCAAGGGTCTGGCCCAGCGCATCGCCAATCTGATGCGCGTGCTGCGCCAGCTCGATGCGTTCGCGCGCCACCTCGCCGGGCGGCGCCTCACGCGTCTGTGGGCCATTGCCCCCGCGCCGGTGGCAGCCGAGGCGCTCGCCACGCTCTGCGCGCCAGGCCCGGCGCCCGCCGACAGCTCTTAAGGCGCGTCCGCGCGCGCACTCATCCGCCCAATCCCCGCGCCGAAGCCGCTTCGCCGCGGGCGCCGGCGCATG
>CAZHWA010000644.1:0-1647 GCA_964536175.1 uncultured Terricaulis sp.
GGCGGCACAGCTCCCCCATCGAGGGGGAGCGTGGCGGCAATACTGCGCGCGCACGCGAGACTAGCGCGGGCGCGCACCTTCGCGGGCGTAGCCTGCCATCAGTTCCTGGTAGCGTTCGGGCGGCGGAAAGCCGTCGAAGCTGTGCTTGGCGCCGGTGACGACGTGCGGGAGCTTTTGCGTCACGTTCGATTCTACGTACGGGACAACCCAGCTTGCCTCTTCGAGCATGGTCGGGCGGAAATTGGTGACGCCTTCGAGCGCGGGCGCGGTGGTGAAGAGCCAGCTCTTGCAGTGCGGGCAATAATGGTGCTGGCTTTCGGGCTTATGCAGCGCGCCGATGACAGGCTCGCCTTCCGTCACTTCGAAGCCGCCGGGCGGGATCATCAGCGTGAGTGAATACGGCCCGCTGGTGAGCTTCTGGCAGCCTGTGCAGTGACATGCCGCGGCGACCAGCGGCGGCGCGATGACGCGCATCTTCACTTGACCGCAGAGGCAGGATGCGGACCAGGGCAGTTTCCAGTCAGTCATGCGTCATGCCTCTCTCAAACCATTCCCGCATCGCTGCGTGCGCGACTTTCAGAATCTGGGGCAACTCCGAGATGGGGGCGGTCCATTGCAGGTGCATGTCCTCGTCATGGGTCGTTTCAACAGACGATACATGCACGGTGACATCTCTATCCGAGGGGGGATCAATTGATACTTGTAGACACTCGCTCTCCTTCGAAACGTACCAAAACCTGCGAACCTCGCCCGCGAACTCATCGAACAAGACGAGACCGTTCTGCTGAATCCACGCACGAATGACCGGATCGACGAGTTCGTAAGACATCTCAGACCGCTGGTTCAAACACTCGTCATTCCGGGGCATCGCGTAGCGATGAGCCCGGAACCCAGGGGCAAGTTGCAGTGCGGTTGCCCCTGGGTTCCGGATCGCGCTCCGCGCGTCCGGAATGACGAAGTTTTCTGATCACACGGCACTAGTAGACGACCACGCTGCGGATGCTCTCGCCCTTATGCATCAGGTCGAAGGCGTCGTTGATGCGGTCGAGCGGCATGGTGTGGGTGATCATCGGGTCGATTTCGATTTTGCCCTCCATGTACCAGTCGACGATGCGGGGCACGTCGGTGCGGCCGCGGGCGCCGCCGAAGGCGGTGCCGCGCCAGACGCGGCCGGTTACGAGCTGGAACGGGCGCGTGGCGATCTCCTTGCCGGCTTCGGCGACGCCGATGATGACGCTTTCGCCCCAGCCGCGATGACAGGCCTCCAACGCTTGGCGCATCACAGCCGTGTTGCCGGTGCAGTCGAACGTGTAATCGGCGCCGCCGCCGGTGAGGTCGACCAGATGCGCGACGAGATCGCCCTTCACAACGTTCGGGTTGACGAAGTGCGTGGCGCCGAAGCGGCTGCCCCACTCTTCGCGCGCCGGATTGATGTCGACGCCGACGATCATGTTCGCGCCGACGAGCTTAGCGCCTTGGATAACGTTGAGGCCGATGCCGCCCAGGCCGAACACGATGCAATTGGCGCCAGGCTCGACTTTCGCCGTGTTGACGACGGCGCCGATGCCGGTGGTGACGCCGCAGCCGATGTAGCAAGCTTTATCGAACGGCGCGTCCTTGCGGATTTTCGCGACGGCGATCTCCGGG
>CAZHWA010000645.1:0-1643 GCA_964536175.1 uncultured Terricaulis sp.
CTCGACTGTCCAAGGGCCGACGCCAGGAACTTCCATTAGCGCTGCGCGGCCGGCGGCGATCGCGCCGCGCGCAAGCACTAATCTGCCCTCGGCCGCGGCCACCGCCAAACGATGCAATGTCTCAGCGCGCTTTGCTGGCAACCCGATTTTAGCAATTGCCCGCGCGCCCGCGTTGGCCAGCTGCACGGCATCCGGGAACAGATGCGTCAGCGGCGCGGCGCTTTCGGGTTGAACAACGGCGAGCTTGGTTCCCAAACTCTCGACCAGGCGTTGGCTTAGCGTGCGCGCGCCCACGACAGTCACTTGCTGACCGAGCACGGCGCGAACAGCAGTCTCGAAACCATCGAGCGCGCCTGGGAGGCGGACGCCGGGCTCACGCTTCACATCGCGCGCCAGACTCGCGTCGCTCGCAAGGTGCGCGTCGACAGCGCTCATTTCTGCGTCGAGATCGAATGCGCCGCGGATGTGCGCCACCAAGGGACGCAGGTGCGGGGCAAGATCTTCCGAGAGCGACAGCGTCAGTCCCTTCTCGCCTATGCCGACTTCGACCCAGCCTACGGTCTCGCCGATCGCCACCGTGCGCGCATAGCGGTTGGCGTCCACCCGTTCGACGCCGGGCAATGCGCGCCGGCGAAGGAAATCCAGGATAGGCCCCGCTGCATAGTCGCCGCGCGGCGACAGCGTCACACTGAAGGTCTCGCCGCGCGCAACGGCCTTGCGGCCGCGCATCTTTGAAGGCGGCGCCCCGTAGCGCTCCTTCATCGTCGCGTTGAAGCGCCGCAGCGAGCGGAAGCCCGAGGCGAATGCAATCTGGGTGACGGGCAATGCGGTTTCGTTCAACAGGCGGCGCGCCGCCAACAAACGTCCGGTTTGTGCAATCTGGATTGGCGATGCGCCGAATTGCGCGCTCATCACCCGACGCAGGTGGCGCGAGGTGACGCCGAGTTCTTCCGCCAGAGCTTCTAAGCCCTGCTCTTCGAGCGCGCCGCTTTCAATGCGCGCATAAGCGGCCGCCGCAAGCCGCGCAGGCGCATCGATCGGGGCAAGCCCCGGCGCGCGTTCTGGGCGGCAGATCAGACACGGCCGAAACCCCGCCGCTTCGGCCGCCGCCGCGCTCGGCCAGAACGTGCGGTTCTTCGGCTTGGGCGTGCGCGCAGGGCATATGCAACGGCAATATATCCCGGTCGACGTGACGCCGACATAGAAGCGTCCATCGAAGCGGCGGTCCTTCGCTTCGCAGGCGCCATGGCAGGTCTCGGCATCGAGCATGTGTTGAATATGCCGGCTTTCGCGCCGGCCGTCTCGCCGAAATCGGACATCGTAGAAGCGGCGACAACTTACTAGACTCAGTGGGGCGCTAGGGCTATGTTCCTAAGCGCCCACGTCATCCGATCGGATGATTTCTGGCCTACAGGTCAGTGGCTGCCGAGCAAGACGCGACGCGGGCAAGACAGTCTGCGTTGGATTGGGACTGGCATGCCGCAGCTACCGCCGCGATTACTGCATTGTACGTTCTTCCTCTTTCGCACGACCGATGAAGCGGAGACCGGCGACGGATATGGCGGCACCGGTTTTCTAATCTCGCTCCCATGCGACGGCGCGCCTGAGTACTGCACTGCATACGCCGTATCTAACTGGCATGT
>CAZHWA010000646.1:0-1056 GCA_964536175.1 uncultured Terricaulis sp.
GTAATCATGACTCGCCTCCAAGTCGTCTCGGTCGGTAGCACCGGGGCGCTATCTGTGTGCGGTGCGCAGATGCTAGTCTTCGCTGACTTCGATTAGCCTGAATCTGCGGATAGCAATCAGCGTGGCCCAGGGCTGCCACAAACTGAGCGCCTTCATTGTTCTCTGCTGCATGGCCGATTCCTTTCGTGTACTCTCCGATACATAACCGACAGGGTAGGGCGCTTTGCGCGCCATGCCGCGTTCTCGCGCTTCACTGTGTATGCGTGTAACATAAGTAAAGAAATGTCGCATACCGATTTGTTATCCCTGCGCGCTCCGCAAAAGGCGGCGCATCGCACGCGCCGCCCCGAACTCAGCGCGCTACGCCTCAACGGGCGCGAGCAGCGCAATCAACAGATCAACTTGTGCGGCCCATGCAGCGTCCCGTGCGGCCCATGCAGCGTCCTGTGCGGCGGCCAAGGCGGCGGCCCATGCGGCCCGTGCGGCGGCCCATGCGGCCAAGGCGGCGTCCCATGCGGCCAAGGCGGCGTCCCGTGCGGCCCATGCAGCGTCCTGTGCGGCGGCCAAGGCGGCGTCCTGTGCGGCGGCCAACTCGTCATCGGTCGCCTCGCCGCGCAGCCACGCACGGTTGGTTGCGATAGCCTCAACGCTGCGCGGATCGGGCGCCTCTACCAACGCCAGCGCCTGCTCCGCGCACCGGCACGCGAACTCGTGCAGCACGGGCGCGGGAATCCAGTCCTCGCGCAGCACGACCCACAGCTTATCTTGTGCGGTCACGTTTGGGTGGCGCAGCACGTCCAGCGCGGTCCCCTGCCAGTCGCGCGTGCAATAGCCGCGCTCGACTGGGTCAAAGCAGGGTTCCAGCGCCATAATGTCGTCATACGTGTGTACTTGCATCATCGTCTCACCTTTCCGCGCTCTCGCGCTGCTTTTGTGTCCGACCTAGCTATTCCGCTGTTCGAGGCGCTCGGAAGATATTCTTCGAGTGAAACCAGTCATCTATAGCCTTCCAATCGAGCGATTCGAGTGGCGGGTCACAGACGACAGACTCGAAGT
>CAZHWA010000646.1:1066-1640 GCA_964536175.1 uncultured Terricaulis sp.
GTCAGCATCGATGAACAGGCCGAAAGCGATCGCTTCAAGGCCGAAGAAAAGATGATTGAACTCATCAACAATCCAGTCCCATTGTTGGGACTTTGGGCCATACGGCCTACCCTCTTTTTCTACGATGCCCGTTCGTCCGCACTTCTCACAGTGGAAGAAGCCCTCAAATGCTCCAAAGAAGGAAGGAAAGCGAGTAATCCACATTCCGCAACTAGCGCAGCGAACTACTGTAGACCTCACCTTGAGTAGTCTAGGCGTCTGTACTGGCAGGTCTTCGTAGAGCGTATCGCGCAATTTGTCCATCTCCATCCCTTTCGTGTCTAGAAGCGTTGTTCTCATAAAAACCTCCGTCTGGATACTCCCCCTTTTAAGGGGGAGAGGAAAGACGGGCAAGCCGCTGGCTTGCATCTTTCCGTTGGATACGTTATACTTCCTATATGAAACTCACGGCTAAGATCAAGCTGCAACCCACGCCCGAACAGCACGCCGTGCTGCTCCAAACTTTGGAGACAGCCAACGCCGCCTGCAACGACATCAGCCAGGATCAGGGCTTCGCAGCGCGCTTCTCGACCAA
>CAZHWA010000647.1:0-1626 GCA_964536175.1 uncultured Terricaulis sp.
CGGCGAATGGAATGGCGAGCGTCGGCGCCAGCAAGCTCAAGGCGGCGAAGTCCGCCGTGGCGACTGGAACGGCGAGCGCCGGCGTCAGCAGGCGCAGGGCGGCGAAAACCGTCGCGGCGAATGGAATGGCGAGCGCCGGCGCCAGCAAGCTCAAGGCGGCGGCGACAACTGGCGTCGCGACGGCAATCGCGGCGGCGACGACAATTGGCGGCGCGATAACGACCGGCGCGATGGCGACGGTTGGCGCGACCGCCGCCGCGGCGATCGCCGCTACGCCAGCAACGACCGGGAGGACGATTATTGGCGTCACGGCCGGCGTGACGAAGATCGCTGGCGGCGTTGGCGGCACACCCATCGCGATTGGGATCGTCCGCGCTATCGCGACTGGCAGTCAGTGCGTCACGGCTACTACTTCGACCGCGGCTACGCCCTGATCGTCGGCGGATTTTACGGCCACAACTACTATTGGTGGGGGTATGACGGCTGGCGGCGTCCCCACCGCGGCTGGGCCGTCGGCTACTATCTGCCCGATTACGTCTACTGGGACCCGATTCCGTACGATCTCTACTATCGGCTGCCGCCGGCGCCATATGGCTGCCGCTATGTGCTCGTGGATCGCGACATCTTGCTGATCGTGGTCTCGACGGGACTGATCCTCGACGCGCTGCTCTACTACTAAGCGCGCCAGAGGGACGTTGACGGAGCCGTCTCGCGCATGCGGGACGGCTCCTCTTCGTTTTTCGCTATTTCCGGCCGCGCTCCTGTTCGAGCCGCTCGAGCGCTCGCAATCCCACTTGTTCGCCGACGCGTGCGCCGAGCTGATCGAGCGCCGATTGCGCTGAGTTCTGAATGTCGACGAACGTGCGGCCTGACGGCGAGCGGAGAAACACGATCAACTCCTGCAACTGCGGCTCGGTCAAACCGGTCGCGTAGATGTTGGCGATGCCCTCCACCATCTCCGGCGTGCTGGCGCGGAATTCCTCCACCAGGATCTGCTGCAGGCGCAGGGTTTCGCTGGCGCTGAGCCGCAGCTGGTTGGCCATGCCTTCCGCGACCACCGGCGACAGGTCGACCATCATCTGCTCGAACGTGGCGCCGACCTCGAGGAGCTCCACCGCTTCACGAGCCAAGGCGGTTCGCTCGGCCTCCTGAGCCTGCGCCTCCGGGCTCAAAGTTAAAGCCAGAGCCGCCAAAGCCGCGGCGAACGTCCCTACCCGCATGGGCGCCTCCCCCTTGTGATCCACGCACCCTGTATAGCGCCGCCCGCGACCACAAGGGGAGGGTGCAGCCCGTTGACGGCGCCGCGCGCCGCCCCTATTTGGGCGGCGTTAGCAACCGGCGGCGGCGAGTGCTAACAGCGCTGCCCCCGAGCTAAGCCAGGCTTATGCAACCTAAGGGAGTAAGGACGTGGCGAGTTTTCGTCCCCTGCACGACCGCGTGCTCGTGAAGCGCGTGAAGGAAGAAGAGAAGACCAAAGGCGGCATCATCATCCCCGAAACGGCGCAAGAAAAGCCGCAGGAAGGTGAAGTCGTCGCTGTCGGTCCGGGCGCCCGTGATGAAGACGGCGAACGCATCGCCATGGATGTGAAAGTCGGCGACCGCATCCTGTTCGGCAAGTGGTCGGGC
>CAZHWA010000648.1:0-1620 GCA_964536175.1 uncultured Terricaulis sp.
TTGAGTCGAAGCAACTTAGGCTATTCACTGGAGATGGCCCCGATCCGGTATTCAGTTTCTCAGCACAAGAACTGAGGCGCCTTGAGAGATGCGAGGGCGCTATCTGCAGCGAGGTTGCTTGGCAGATCAGGCAGGGGTTCGAACGCATGAACTCCGCATGGAGTATTTATCAATCTAAAGATGACATTCTGTTGAGAGATGAAGATATCGCGTTTGTATGTGCGGGACTCAGTGGTGTAGTCGTCTCGGACAGACAGCGCGATGTCTTCGGAGATGCTCTTGAAATCTTTAGGGGACAGTGGGCAAAACGCAATAGTGGACAGTTCTTTACCGATCCGAAGGTTACGTCACTGGCATTATCGTTGCTTCAGTTTGATCCGCGCAACGGTGATGATCTCGTCGATCTATGCGCAGGGACAGGCGGATTCCTTTTAGCAGGACTCAACCGAATCAACCACTTGTTGGAGATTGATGGCATTCGATCTGAGCAAATGCTTATCGATCTCGCATCCAAGAGCCTGAAGGGATTGGAAATCGATCCCTCTGTCGCTGAAGTTGCCAATGCGACGCTAGGAGCACGAGTTAGTAGAACTGATCACAGATTCGTCAACGAAGCCGATTCACTTCAGCCGCACCTCCCCACACTACACGCTTCGGCGCAGATCAAATACGGCACCCACAAATGCGCAGCCACAAATCCACCTTTTGGCACAAAGACCACTGTAAAGAATAGCGATGTTCTAAGGCACTTTGAGCTTGCCAGAAGTGCTGGAAGATTGCTCAATCGGGCCCCAGACATCCTGTTCATCGAGCAGAACGTGAATATTGTTCAACCGGGAAGCGGACTTGTAGCTATCGTCGTTCCGTATCAGATACTGTCGGGACCCCAGACGTATTTCGTACGCGAGTGGATTCTTCGCAACACTCAGGTTCTTGCTGTTATCGATTTGCCTCCGGATACTTTCCAGCCACACACTGGCACCAAGGCGAGCCTCGTGCTCTTGAGGCGAAGGAAGCAGCCACTTGCATCTGTTGCTGACGTCGAGGTTGATCCGATATTCATGTCCGTACCAAGATGGATCGGACACGATCGAAGAGGAAGTCCCGTATACAAGGTTGACCAACGTGGATTACCGACGAGTGAGATTCTCTCCGACTTTTCAGATGTCGAACAAGCTTATACTGAATTTTTACTGGGACAGGATCCGTCTACCAAGCATTCGCGGAGCTTCGTGGTACCCTGTTCAACGGTTACAAACGATCCGCAACTTCGCCTAAACGCCAACTACTACTACCCAACGGAAACCCTAACGAAACTCTTCAGCTCGGAGCGTGCCCGTACGGACTGGACATGCTGTAAGCTGGCCGATGTAACTCATAAGGTCTTTTTCCCAACACGATTCAAGAGAAACTATGTGGACTGGTATGAGCAAGCCATACCATTCTTAGGCGGCGCGAGCATTTCTCAATTGATCGTAACAACAGACAAGTGGCTGCGACACGACGATCCAAAGCTTGACGAATTGAGAGTTGAAACAGGTTGGATACTTGTTACGAGGAGTGGAACAACTGGAATTGTGTCAACAGTGCCTGAGGCATGGGATGGTTTTGCAATCTCTG
>CAZHWA010000649.1:0-1616 GCA_964536175.1 uncultured Terricaulis sp.
CCGCTACGACATCGCCAGCGACGAACTCATCATCGACGAGTTGGCCTTCGCCGGCGAACGCACGCGCATCGGCGGCGAGGCGCGCCTGCGCAATGCGTCCGCGATCATGCGCGCGCAGCCGGGCGATCCTGCGCCGTTCGACATTTCGCTGCCGTCGATGCGTCTGGACGTGCCGGGCACGTTCACCGAACCGCTCGCATTCTCCAACGTCCAGGTGGTGGGCGCGATCGTGTCCGCCGAACGCGCGATCGAATTCACGCGGATTCACGCTGAGACCGGGGACGCCGCGCTTGAAGCGCAGGGGCGGCTCTATTGGGCCGAAGCCGGCGACCGCGTGCGCACCGGCGTCTTGCTCGACGGCACGGTGAACGGCGGGATCAGCGTGCCGGCGGTGATGCATATGTGGCCGGTCGGCCTCGGCGAAGGTGCGCGCGGCTATCTCGCGCGCACGCTCACGGGCGGGCAAGTCACCGACGCGGTCGTGCGGCTCGACATCCGGCCTTCCGATCTCGCTGCGGGCGTGCTGCGCGACGAAGCGGTCGACGTGCGCTTCAACGTCACTGGCGGCGAAATGCGCTTCATCTCGACCATGTCGCCCGTGACCGCCGCACGCGGCTCCGGCGTGCTGCGCGGCAACCGTTTCGATCTCACGGTGCCGGAAGCGCGCTTCCACAATCTTGTGGTGACCAACGGCCGCGTCGAGATTCCGCGCCTCAAGCCGAAGGGCGCCATGGCGACAGTGTCGGCGCACATCGCAGGCGACGCGCGGCACATCCTCGAAGTTCTGACGCAGGAGCCGATCAGCCTCGGCGAGCGCCTGCCCGTTGACGCAGCCACCGCGTCCGGGCGCGGCAGCGTCAACCTTCGCCTGCAGCGGCCGATGCTGCGCGACGTCGCATTTGAGGACTGGCGCTTCTCGATCGACGGGACCATTCGCGATTTCGCCGGCTCGATGACGACGCGGCGCGTCGCCTTAAGCCAAGGCCAACTGCAAGTTCGAGGCGATCAGCGCGCGGTCACGGTGAGCGGGCCGATCCGCGCGGGGGCCTCGGCCATCGAAAACGTGCGTTGGACCGAACATATCGGCCGGGCCGGACGCGCGTCTTCCGAGTATCAAATCTCCGGCGACTTCAACGCCGACGATCTCGAACGGCTTGGCTATCCCATCGCGCGCTACGCCAACGGACGCATCGGCGTCACGGTCAGCGGCGAGGGCCGCGGTTTCGATGTCGACAACGCGGCAATCGAACTCGATCTCACTAACGCCGCCGTGGAGGCGCCGCGCGCATTCTGGACCAAACGCGCCGGCCAGGCGGCATCGGCGCGCTTCACGGTGCAGCGTCAGCGCGACGGCGGCCTGGCGTTCACAAACATCGATGCGCGCGGAGCGGGGCTTTACACGCAGGGCCGCGTCCAGCTCGCGCGAGACAATACTATTCAGGAGATCGAGCTTCCGCGACTCGTCATCGAGGGCCGCTCCGACGCGCGTTTGAGCGCGCGCCGCGCCACAGACGGCGGTCTCGACGTGACGGTGCGCGGCGCTTTGTTCGACGCAGCGCCGTTCATGAATTCGGACCGCAGTGAGGAGAGCGGGCGCGCCGGCGGCCGTTCTCCTG
>CAZHWA010000650.1:0-1613 GCA_964536175.1 uncultured Terricaulis sp.
GAGATCACGGGCCTCAGCCCCGGCGCCGTCGCCACGCGCATCTCGCGCCTCAAGACCCACCTCGCCCGCCTGTTCAAAGAGACAGAAAATGTCTGACCGCGATCCTCTCCAGGCCGCTTGGGCCAATCAAACACAGGAGCGTTTCACCATGAGCCTCGCTGAAGTGCACACGCGCGCCGCGCAATTCCAGAGCCGTATCCGCATGCGCAACATCATCGAATACGCAGCTGCAGCGTTCGTGATTGTCGCGTTCGGCTGGATCGCATGGGTCCTGCCCGATCCGATGGTGCGCGCCGGCGCGCTGCTGATTGTCGCCGGTACGTTCTATGTGTGCTGGAAGCTGTATCAGCTCGCGCGCGCCGCATCGAGCGCAGACCAGACGGCAGCGTACGATCTGCGCGCCTTCCACCGGGACGAGCTGACACGGCAGCGCGCGGCGCTGGACAGCGTTTGGCGCTGGTATCTGGCGCCGTTTGCGCCGGGCGCGCTGGTGTTCCTGGCGGGCGTTTCCTTCAGCCCCGCCAATCCAGCGCCGCTGGCGGCCAAAGCTGCGGTCTTCGTGCTCGGGCTTGCCTTTGTCGGCGTCGTTTTCGCCGCCGTCGCATGGCTGAACGCCCGCGCAGTCAAGCAGCTCGACGCTGAGCTTGCAGCGCTGGACCAGAGCTGACCTTGCAGGGCCATGGGCGCGGGCTAAGCTTGCGCCCATGGCCCACCGCAATCCCCGCACGCATCTCGCCACGCACGAGGTCGCCAATCAGCCCCCGCCGCTGGAGGATGTGAACCTCTACGCGGCGGATGAGATTCTGCGCAGCGCCTGCGCGTGGTCCGGCGCGGCGACGCATGCGGCGCGTTTGGAAAAATTCGGCGCGCAAGTCGGCAGCGCCGAGGCGCAACATTGGGCGGTGCAGGCCAATCGGGTGACGCCGCTGTTCCATCCGTATGATCGCTATGGGCGGCGCATCGACGAAGTGGAGTTTCATCCGGCCTATCACGAGCTGATGCGCATCGGTTTGGAGGCCGGTGTTTCCGGAGCAGCGTGGAATGTGAAGGCGCACGGGCACGCGCTGCATGCGGCGCTGCTCTATCTGATGGGGCAAGCGGACTATGGCGTCTGCTGCCCGATGTCGATGACCTACGCGGTCGTGCCGGCGCTCAGAGTTGAGCCGAGCGTCGCCGAAGACTGGGTCCCGCGCGTCACAGCTGAAGCGTACGATGCGCGCTTCATTCCGGCGACGGAGAAGCGCGCGGCGACGATGGGCATGGCGATGACGGAGAAGCAGGGCGGCTCCGACATTCGCGCCAATTCCACGCGTGCGACGAAACAGAGGGACGGCGCTTATGCGCTGGTCGGCCACACATGGTTCTGCTCGGCGCCGATGTCGGATGCGTTTCTAACGCTGGCCTACACGGATGCGGGCGTGACGTGTCTCCTCGTGCCGCGCTGGCGCCCGGATGGCGAACGCAACGCCATCGAGAGTCAGCGGCTCAAGGACAAGCTGGGCGACCGCTCGAATGCGTCCTCCGAGATCGAGTATCGCGGCGCCTGGGCCGAGCGCGTCGGCGAGGAAGGCCGAGGCGTCAGGACCATCATCGAGATGGTGGCGCTGACGCGG
>CAZHWA010000651.1:0-1611 GCA_964536175.1 uncultured Terricaulis sp.
ACGCAATTCCTGCAGTTGTGCGCGAACTCAACGAAGTCGAAGTGCTCGAGATCGCCATCGTCGAGAACGTACAGCGCACCGACCTCAATCCGATCGAAGAGGCGCAAGGCTTCCAGGCGCTGATCGATCGTTTCGGGCGCACGCAGGAAGAAGTCGCCGAAGCGGTCGGCAAATCGCGTCCACATATCGCCAACATGCTGCGTCTCCTGAAGCTGCCGGAAGATCTGCAGGACATGGTGCGCGACGGCCGCCTCAGCGCCGGACATGCCAGAGCCATCCTCACCGCGCCCGATCCGCGCGGCCTGGCGCAGCGCGCGATCAGCGAGGGGCTCAACGTCCGCGACGTCGAGCGTCTGGCGCAGCAAGCGAAAGATGAAAAGCACGGGCCGCGCGTGACCTCGCCCGGCTACGAGACCAAGTCGGCCGACACGCGCGCCTTGGAGCAATCGCTGTCGAACGCGCTCGGCCTCGAAGTGACCATCGCAGAGAAGGGGAGCGCCGGCGAAGTGAAGATCGCCTACAAGACGCTCGAGCAGCTCGACGATGTGATCCGGCGTTTGCGCGGCGGTTTCTGAGCCTCACTCTTCGACGGCAGCCCGCTCCAGAAAGGCGCGCACCGCTGCGCGTGTTTCTTCGCCTCGCCCGACGAGCAGGTGGCCGCCGGTGTCGTAAATCACCAGCTCTGCGTTGGGGATTTGGCTGGCGGTGTAACGCGCGGCCGGAGCGGTATTGAAGAGGTCGTCGCGCGCGGAGATCACTAAGGTCGGCGCTCGAATCCGATCCAGGGGACGCGGGCGCACATCGCCCATGCTGTCAATGTTGATGCCGCGCATGCGCGCGGATAGCGGCTGTATCGCGGCCAAGATTTCGCCGATGCGCTGCCGCTCATCGGCAGCGGCGCTTCTCGCCAGTTCGGGCGGCACGCCGACAAAGCGCACGAGCATGGATGGCGCAACCCGTTCGGCAGCCCACCAGGCGAAGTCGGCGCCGTGATTGACCGCCCAGAACACAAACGCATTGCCGCGGTTCTCAGCAATCGTCACCGGATTCTCCGGCGCATATCCCGCTGGCACGACCAGGATGAGCGCACGCACGCGATCGGGATGGCGCAGCGCCAATTCCATGGCGGAGAGGGCGCCGGCCGATGTGCCGACCACGACGGACTGCTCGATCTGCAAAGCATCCATCAACGCAGCGTGAGCATCGGCCTGCGCCGCGGCGGAGAAGTCTTCGGGTGCGGGTGTGCGCAGGTATCCGAAGCGGGACGGCGCAACGAGCCGGAAATCTCGGTCGCCGACCAAATCTGCCGCCAGATCGAGCCCCTGATCATATCCACCGCCGGCGCCATGGATCGAGAGCAGGGGAGGCCCCTCGCCGCGCTCGGCATATTCGATCGGGCCGACCGCGGTTTCGATCACCCGCCCGCCTTCGCGCACCTCCTGGCGCGCGCGCTCGAGATCATAATGAAACCAGCCTGCGATCGCGGCTAAGAGCGCCGCGCCGGCCGCTAGACCCCAGAGCATGAAACGGCGCATTCGTCTCATTGTACGCGCCAGCCTTCGTTCGCGCTTGAGCTAGGTCAACGCCGGACGAGTAATCCGCTTGCGCGAG
>CAZHWA010000652.1:0-1603 GCA_964536175.1 uncultured Terricaulis sp.
CGATGTCGACAAGATCGCCGAGGCGCTGAAGGCCGGCGCCGACGAATACATGATGAAACCTTTCGACGGCGACATCCTGCAATCGAAGTTTGCCGAAGCAGGCCTGATCTGATGCTGAACGATGCTGAGGTCGCGCTGATCGCCCGGGAAGTGAGGGCGCGTTCGGGCGCTGTGCTCACGCGCGAAATGGGCGCCGCAATCGCAATGCGCTTAACGCCGCTGGCGCGCCGTGAAGGCTTCGGCACTGTGCATGAGCTGGCCGCGGCGGCGCGCATCCGCGCCGATGGCCGGCTGTGGAATGCGATTGCCGAACATCTGGCGCACAGCGACACACGATTTTTTCGCGACCGGGCCCTGTTCCAGAAATTGCGCGCCGAAGTGTTGCCGGCAGCGCTGACGCGGCGCGGGCACGAGCGGATTCGCATCTGGAGCGCGGCTTGCTCCACCGGCCAGGAGGCTTATTCGGTCGGAATGCTGATCGAAGAACTGCGCGAGCAGGGCCTCAATCCGGCTTGCGAGATCGTGGCCACCGATTTTTCCGAGCGGCTTGTAGAGAAGGGACGCGCCGGTCTCTACACTCAATTCGAAGTGCAGCGCGGCTTGCCAATCCGCAAATTGATCGCGCACTTCGAAAAGGCGGGCGACCTCTGGCGCATTTGCGATCGCCTGCGCGCCGCGGTGACCTTCAACGTGCATAACCTTCTGAACCATCCTGGCGCCTTGGGACAGTTCGACCTCATCCTCTTAAGTCACGTGCTCGGCGGCTTCGATGCTGAAACGCGACGCGCCGTGATGTTGCGCACCGCCGACGCGCTTGCACCGGGCGGCGCCATCCTGCTCGGCGAGGGCGAGACCCTTCCCGACGACTGCGACGGGCTTTCGTTCGACAACGGCCTGGTAAAGCGCACGAGCGCGACGCAGGCCGCAGCGTAGGATCCCGGCGGACCGCACTAGCCGCCTTCCAGCTCGCTCACTGTTTCCCGCTCCACGCGCAGCGCGGTGAGCTGGTTGCGCTGGCGGCGCAGCACCTGGAAGCGATAGCCGTGGAAGGCGAAGCGCTGGCCGGGCTCGGGGATGGCTTGCGCCTCGTGGATGACCAGGCCCGCGACGGTGACGGCCTCGTCGTCCGGCAAATCCCAATCCATCACGCGATTCAAGTCGCGGATGGGCACCGAGCCATCGACGTTAACGGACCCGTCGGGCTGAGGCCGCACGCCGGTTACGGCGATGTCGTATTCGTCTTTAATGTCGCCGACGATCTCTTCGAGGATGTCCTCCAGCGTGACGAGGCCCATGAGGGCGCCGTATTCGTCCACCACCAGCGCGAAATGCTCGCGCCGGCGCAGAAATTCAGCGAGCTGATCCTCCGCGCTGGTGGTCATGGGCGTGAACCAGGCGTTGCGCATCACGTCGCGGATGTCGAAGTTATCCCGGCCGTGTGCCGAGACGGCGCGCAAGAGATCGCGCGCGTGCAAAAAGCCGACAATGTTGTCCGGATCGTTCTGCCAGAGCGGCAAGCGTGTGTGCGTGGAGGCCATCGCCTGCGCCAGGATTTCGCGCGGCGGCAGGTCGATATCGAGCGACTTGATGTTCTTCCTGTGGA
>CAZHWA010000653.1:0-1603 GCA_964536175.1 uncultured Terricaulis sp.
CGAGCTTCTTCTTGCCGATCATCACCTCGCGCATCTCGCCGGCCTCGTGCTCGACGAGTGCCATGCTCTTGCGTTCGTGACCGCACGCCATGCAACGCTTGTAGAAGGGCGAGTACCCGCAAGCCGGGCAACTGGCGCGCTCCTTTTCCTCGTCGTCACGGCGGATCACCTTGTCGAGCTTCTCGCCCGCGTCCAAGGCATCCAGGCCCTCGTGAAAGATGCGCTCGAAGTCCTCGGCGAAGCGGATGATGTTGCCGCTGTGATCGAGCAGCAGGCAGTCCTTCTTCCCCGTCTCCGGCGAGGAACGAAGCCCACGGCCCCACATCTGGATGGCCGTGGACAGCGACTTGCGAAGCGGTCGGCAGTCGATGACGCAGCCAACCGTCGGCACGTCGAAACCCTTCGCCAGCGCTTCGACGGACACGAGCACACGCAGCGCGGAATCGTCCTTGCGGTATTCCCTTAGCAGCGCTTCGCGCTCGCCTGCGCTTGTCTTGGACGTGAAGACTGCGGCGAGCACGCCGGCCTCGTTGAACTGCCGGCAGATTTCCTCGCAGTGCGCGATCGTTGCGCCGAAGCAGATCGTCTTGCGGCCTTGGCCGAAGCGAATCCACTCGGACACCACGTCGCCGATGATCTCCATGCCGCGCTCGCCGGCCGCGGCATCGGTCCACTCGCCCCCCGCCGTCTCGGCGCCGTCCATGTTGGCGCGCGTACAGGTGAAGACGCGCATCGGTACGAGCACGCCCGTCTCGGTCAACTCGGCCATCGTCGTGGCGTTCACTAGGTTCGAGAACAGCCGCCCGAGCCCCTTCGAGAACGGCGTAGCCGACAGGCCGATGACCGCGGCGCGGCAATGCTGCATGTACTCGGTCCAGACCGAGAGCTGCGTATGCGCCTCGTCGATGATGATTACGTCGGCGTCCGGCCACTGTCGACGCGCGAGCGTCTGAGCCGATGCAATCTGAAACGGCATCGACGGGCTGAAGCGCCAGTGCTGCGACTGGATGACGCCATGCGCGGACAGGCCGTAGGAGTCGGCCGTGGCGCTAGTCTGATTGATGAGCGTCGTTCGATCGCAGACGAATACGGCGCGCTTGCCTTTGGCGAGCGCCTCGTGCGCGACCCGCAGGCCCAGGTACGACTTGCCCGCCCCTGTCGGGGCCATGAGCATCTGGCAGCGGTGCCCGTCACGGACGCCCTGCCGCAACTTCTCGTGCGCCGTGACCTGGAACGGCCGCGGCGGCGGAAACGTCGCGCTCGCGTAATTCGCGCAGTCCAGCATCTCGACCTGCATTACGCGGCCATCCTCTCGGCCTTCTCTGCCTTGCCGCGCCAGAACTTCACAAGCCGCTTGGCTTCGGCGACTTCGTTCGTCAGGCCCGTGATCCGCTCGCGCAGTTTCAAGTTCTCGGCCGTCAGGCGCTTGATCTGTGCGGCAGCCTCGGAGAGTTGGTCGTCGGCGTCGACGACCTTCTGCAATGCAGTGTTCTCGGCGAGCGTTTCCTCGAACTGCGCGGCCTGCTCGGCGAGCATTTCCTTAAGCTCGGCGGCCTCGTCGCGCTCTTGTTTCGAGGGCTTTGCAGTTTCTTTCGGCGCCTCG
>CAZHWA010000654.1:0-1601 GCA_964536175.1 uncultured Terricaulis sp.
CGCGTCCAGGATCCTGACGCTGGCCAGTTGAGCCGTGGCTGCGGTGCGAAACCGAAACGCCGTGGGTGGCGCGCAGACCGCCAAAGTTCCAGCGCTTCATCGCGCCAGCAAAGCCCTTGCCGATCGAAATGCCGGCGACGTCGACTTTTTGGCCGGCGACAAAATGGTCGGCGCTAAGTTCGGCCCCGACCGGCAGCAGATTGTCAGGCGATACGCGAAATTCGCGTACGATCGCCTTCGGCTCCACCTTCGCCCGCGCGAACTGGCCGCGCTCGGCCTGGGTTTTGCGCTTGGCCTTTGCGACGCCGGCTGCGAGCTGCACGGCTGTGTAGCCATCGCCCTTCGGCTCACGCACCGGAGCTTTGCCTTTTTCGGTCTTGCGAGACTTCTTCGGCTTCAACGCCACGGCCTCGCCGGCGGAATTCTTGTACTCTTCAGCCTCGACCGTGCGGCGGCCGACAACTTGGCAGCCAGACAGATCGAGCACGGTAACCGGCAGGTGCGCGCCGTCCTCGCCGAACAGGCGCATCATGCCGATCTTGCGCGCGAGCACGCCAGTGCGACGAGATTGTTCCTTGGCCATAGCGATCAACCCAGCACTTGAATCTGCACATCGACGCCGGCGGAGAGGTCGAGCTTCATCAGCGCATCGACTGTTTGCGGCGTAGGCTGAACGATATCGAGCACGCGCTTGAAGGTGCGGATTTCGAATTGTTCGCGGCTCTTCTTGTCGATGTGGGGCGAACGATTGACCGTGAATTTTTCGATGCGCGTCGGCAGCGGCACCGGCCCGATGACGGTCGCGCCGGTGCGCTTGGCCGTCGACACGATTTCCTTAGCCGACTGGTCGAGTGTGCGGTGATCGAAGGCTTTGAGCCTGATCCTGATATTCTGCTGCATCATCGCCTTGGAATCCCGAACGCGGTCCCTGTGAAATCAAAACGCAAAGCCCGGCCGCACCGGCTTTCCAGCAGGCGCAGAGGACCTTGCGGCCGAACCGGACGACAGACATGCTGACGAGTGGGTCGCAGAAAACGCAGGGAGAACGGGACCTCCGTCCCGGCGATCAACCCCGCTGGTTCAGGGGATGGTGCCCGCGTTCGTGCGAACCGCGTCTAAGCAAAGCTTACGGCCGGCTCGAAGCGGCGTCTCCTAACGGGGGCGGACCGAAGCGTCAAGGCGCGATTTGTGACGCGGCTGCAATGCCGCATCGAACGCGGAAGCCGTCGCTGCAGCGCGATCTTCATTGGCGTTCAGCAGCCGGGCTCAATTGCCTACGCGAACATCGCCGGAGCCCCATACTTCCTTGCGTATGGCGCCTGTCACTGCCCGTGCGGTGACATCGCCGGAGCCGGCGATGTCGGCATCGATGTCGCCCACCTCAGCGGCCACGTCGACGCTGCCCGATCCGACGATGGATACGTTGAGCCGCCGTACCGGCGCAGCGATATCCACATCGCCCGACCCCGCCAGGTCGATACGGGCCTCATCGAGCGAACCGCCCTCGACCACCAAATTGCCGGAGCCGGCGGCATCGGCTGAGAGATCGCCAGCCAGAGATGCGATCCGCACCTCGCCCGACCCTGCGATGTCCACATCTG
>CAZHWA010000655.1:0-1598 GCA_964536175.1 uncultured Terricaulis sp.
GGTTGACGAAGTGCCGGCGATGTTCACCGTAGCCGCTCGCTTTGCGATCGTGCTGGCGGTGATGTTCTGGTGGCTCAAGCTGCCGCCGCGATCGATCTGGCGCCCGTTCGCGCTGACGCTGATGCTGGTCGGACCGCTGCATTTCGGCATCCAGTACATTGGGCTGAAACTCGCCGACGACATCGCCCCGATGGTCGTGGCGATGCAGCTCTGGGCGCCCGCTTCGGTCGCGTTTGCAGCGCTGCTGCTGAAGGAGGCGGTCACGCCGCTGCGCTGGGCGGGCGTTGCACTGGCGTTTCTCGGCGTTGCCGCCATGAGTTTCGATCCGGCCGTGTTGCGCCAAGGCGCGGCGCTCGTGCTCGTGGTGATCGCCGCCACTGTCTATGGGTTAGGGACAGTGATCGTGCGGCGCATGGGCGGGGGCGTCGACGCCTGGTCGATGCAAGCCTGGATCGCGCTGGCGACCGTGCCGGTCATGGGCCTGGGCTCGCTCGCATTCGAGCGGGCGGAATTCCACACGATCGCTGCCGCGCCCTGGTACGCGTGGGCGGCGATCGGGTTCGGCGGTATTGTCTCCTCGATCGTCGCCAACGTCTTCATGTTCCAGCTGGTGCAGAAATATGAGGTCTCACGCACGACGCCCTATCTGTTGATGACGCCGGTGATCTCGTTCGCGCTCGCGGCGTGGCTGCTGGGCGATGTGATTACACCGCAAATCCTCATGGGCGCGCTGGCGACAATGGGCGGAGTTGCGTTGGTCGCGCTCGCCGAGCGGCGGTTCAAGGCAGTGGCGTGAGCGCCGCGCAGGCGATGCGCGCGCCAGCGCCGCCGATTGGCTGGCTCATTTGATCGTCCGGACCGGCGTGGATCAGCAGCGCCGAGCCGTCGTCGTCCAGGAGAGAGAGCCGTTCGATGCGGCTCGCACTGCGCGGAACGCGCGGCCCGAGCGTGACCATGGGCGCGAACACTTCCGCAGCGAAAACGCCCGAAGGCGGGGCGAAAACGTTGGGCAGATCGCCCGCTTCAGGCCCTTGCGGATTCATAAGGCCGTGCTGCACGCGCGGGCCCATGCCGACGTGGCCGCCCGAGGCCTGAAAACCGGCGGCGAAGTCGCTGCAATCGCCGCGCTGGTGCAAATGCAGCCCGTGCCAGCCCGTCGGCAACGCGCCCTCGGAAAAGTCCAGTTGAATCAGCACGCCGTGCGGACCGTCGCGGAACGTCGCCTGACCGATGGGCCGGCCTTCCGTTCCCACGATCCATGCGGTTTTCGAGGGCGCGGGGATGTAGCCGGGCGCGCTGGCGCATGCGGCCAGCAGGGCGGCGCAAAGAGAAGCGGCGATGGGGCGCATGGTCTGCTCCTTGGTTTGCGGACGGATCGTCACGATGTTAGTTTCCGCGAGATTCGCGGGGCGAGTTTCTCGTCTTTTTCAGCACCTTCAGAATAGAACACATAGGCCGGCATACCCGTGTCCGACAGCTCAAATCCTGCCGACGGCGGCGCACCGCCTCTGCCGCCGGGCGTCTCGCTCATCAGCGTCGAAGACGAAATGAAGCGCTCGTACCTCGATTACGCGATGAGCGTCATCGTCTCGCGCGCG
>CAZHWA010000656.1:0-1590 GCA_964536175.1 uncultured Terricaulis sp.
ACGCGCGCGGCTTCTGTTTCACAGTCGTAGGGCAGATCGGGCGCGCTGCAGAAATTTGTGTTTTGAGGCGACTGCCGCTTCAATTAAGCCGATAGGACAGCCGGACGAAGAAGCGGCGACCGAACACGTCGTAGCGGGCCGGATCGGTGTTCGCCTGCACTTGAGCGCCGGCCAGTAGCGGCGGGTCATGCTCGAATAAGTTGTCGACCCCGCCGCTGAGCACCGTCCGCGCGCCGAACTCGTACGAGAAGGCGACATCGAAATAGTTCACGGCCTCGATTTCCGGGATGGCCACGACCGGCGCCGGCAGGTTCAGCGCAGACAGAAAGTCGGTGGCGGCGTGATCCGCAGCTCCGATATGGCGCCAGCGCAGCAACACCGATCCAGGCCCGGCACGATACCGCAATGAGGTCGTTGCGACGACTTCGGGCGTGACCGCCCCGTGCAGACCGTAGCTGCCGCAGGCAAAGTAGCCCGCACAATCGAACAAGGGCGCTGCATCGGACGCCGCCGACGCGCTCTGCAGATAGTGCGTCAACAGCACGTCGACCTCGAATTCGGCATCGGGGGAAAGCGCCAACGGGCGCGGCGCGGCAAAGTCGGCGCTGAATCCGAGATCGACGCCTTCGACCACGGCGGCGGCGAAGTTGTGCGGATGGGCGTCTACAAGAATAATGAAGCCGCTCGGGTCGCGCGTCATCAGACCGCAGACCGGATCGGCCGGATCGCCCGCGGCGAGGCAGTCGAGCGTGGGATCGAACAGCGGCAAGATCGCATCGCTGAGCTCGATGCGGAAATAGTCGGCGCTCAAACGCACGCGCCAGGGCGCGCCGAATTCCCAGTCGGCGCCCAACGTCAACGTGTCGGCGACTTCCGGAGTCAGGTCGGGATTCCCGCCGAACACCAAATCGCTGAAATAGAGGAAGCTTGGGTCGTAGACGCCGACCTGCGATGGATCCATGCCCTGCGCAATGCAGATGTCGTCGAGGCCGCGCCCGACCGGATCGAAGGAGGCCGCGCAGAACTCGAAGAACGGATCGATAATGATGAAATCCAGCGTCGGCGCTTCGAACAATTCGCGCACATTCGGCGCCCGTACCGCCCGCTGCGCCATGGCGCGCAGGCGCACTGCTTCGATCGGGCGCCATTGCAGGCCGTACTTCCACGTCCAATGTTCGCCAGCCGTCGAGTGCTCACTGTAGCGTGCGCCGCCTTCCAGTTCGACGCTGTAGGCCAAGGGCGCATCCTCGAGCAGCGGAACGAGGATTTCCCCGAAGATTTCATGCACCTCGAAAGCGCCGGCGACAGGTTGCGAGGGAAAGAAGCCGGCAGAGTCGCCCGTGAACAGCGCCTGCGACGGCTCATAGCTCGTCGACAGATCGCGCCACTCGGCCCCGAGTGAAACGCCCACGGCGCCAGCCGGCAGTTCGAACAGATTGCGCGAGATAAAGAATGTCGCCGTATGCTGTTCTACCGCCGTTGCTTCGGTAATGCCGTCAAGGCGGATGAAGCCGGCCGCTTCCGGACTGAGTCGGCTGGGACCGAACAGATTGACCGCCACGCATCCCCCGCCCGGATCGAGGCATATGC
>CAZHWA010000657.1:0-1583 GCA_964536175.1 uncultured Terricaulis sp.
GGCGGAATTGTCGCGGTCGTCGCCCATCATGAAATAATGGCCCTCGGGCACGACATATTCGCGCGTGTTGTCCAGTTCGCTGCGCGGGCTGCGGTTGAACGTGACGTAGCTGACGCCGTTGGGCAGTGTCTCGCGGATCGCCGGGATGCGTTCCACGAAGCCTGCCTCGTTCGAGAATTCCTGGAGTCCAAGGTCTTCCTGCTGCACTGCCTGGCCGTTGATGTGCAGCACCCCGTCGATCATCTGAATGCGGTCGCCAGGCATGCCGATGACGCGCTTAATAAAATCGCGGCCTGGTTCGGGTGTGGGGCGAAACACCACGACGTCGCCGCGTTCCGGCGCACTGCCGAACAAACGACCGTGCGGCAACAGGCCTTCAAGCGGCGCAAATGAAAAGCGCCCATAGCCGTACGACCACTTCGTCACCACAATGTAGTCGCCGACCTCAAGCGTCGGCTGCATCGAGCCGGAGGGAATACGGAAAGGCTGGGCGATCGTAAAACGCAGCACCATGGCCAGCGCCAGCGCATAAAGGATGGTCTTCACGTTATCCCAGAAGACATCCATCGCTGGCGTCGAAGAGCTGGTCGAACTCATGCTCATGCGTTTCTCACTATCGGCCGGTTCCGAACCAGCGCCTTTTCGGCCCTGAAATCGGCCTCCGTGTCCTGTCCTTCTATGACGTTCGACGTCCCGAGCCGCGGCCGCGCCGCCCCAGTGGCCGGACCTGCATCATCGTCCGGCCCCTGGGTCAATCGGGTTCAACTCCGCCGAAATGATGACGAAACCGAGAGCCAGCGGGTAGTCGTCCGTCAAGCTGATATGGATGTGCGCGAACAACCCCTCAGGGGTCAATTGCTGCAAGCGCCGCGCCGCGCCGTTGGTCAGGCGCATTGTGGGCTGGCCGCTGGGCAGGTTAACAACTCCCATGTCGCGCCAAAAAACCCCTTGTTTCAAGCCTGTACCGAGCGCCTTGGCGCACGCCTCCTTGGCCGCAAAGCGCTTGGCGTAGCTGGCCGCCCGCTCGTGCGGGCGCCGTTCGGCCCGGGCCTGCTCGGTGTCGGTATAGATGCGCCGGATGAATCGATCCCCAAAGCGCTCGAGCGTCTGCTCGATTCGGCGGATGTCGATGATGTCGGAGCCGACGCCCAGGATCATGGGGCTGCTTAGCCGGGCGGTCGGGCGGCGTCGATCCGTCGCCGCATTTCCGCTACAGCCTCGCTTAGGCCGACGAAGATGGCCTCGCCAACCAGGAAGTGGCCGATGTTGAGTTCCGCCACCTCCGGAATTGCCGCCACCGGCGCAACCGTTTCGTAGTCGATGCCATGGCCGGCGTGGACTTCCAGCCCGAGCGCTGCGGCCTGCGCGGCGCCTGCCCGCAGCGCCGCGAGGATGGCGCTCGCGTCCTTGGCTGCGCCGTCGCGCGCCGCATCGCAAAAAGCGCCGGTGTGCAGTTCGACCACTTCCGCGCCGGTTCGGCTCGCCGCTTCGATCTGCTGCGGATCGGCGCCGATGAACAGCGACACCCGGCTGCCGTTCTCGCGCAACCTCTCCACGAAGGGCGCAATCCAGTTGTGGCCGCC
>CAZHWA010000658.1:0-1582 GCA_964536175.1 uncultured Terricaulis sp.
TGAAGGCGGGGGAGGTCGTGCTGATCCTCGGCGCCGCTGGCGGGGTCGGCGTCGCAGCGATCGAACTCGCTAAGGCGATGGGCGCACGCGTTATCGCCGGCGTATCCTCCGACCAGAAAGCCGCCTTCGCACGCGAAGCAGGCGCCGACGATGCCGTGATCTATCCGAGTGGCGCTTTGTCGAAGGATCAAAGCAAGGCGTTGGCGGAAGACTTCAAACGCGTCTGCGGCGGCGGCGCCGACGTCGTCTATGACGCGGTGGGCGGCCCCTATTGCGAGCCGGCGCTGCGGGCGATGAACTGGAACGGACGCTATCTCGTGATCGGCTTTCCCGCCGGCATTCCCACCCCGCCCCTAAACCTCACGCTGCTCAAAAGTTCGTCCATCGTCGGCGTGTTCTGGGGCGCCTCCACAGCGCGTGAGCCGGAGCTTCACAAAGCCAACGTGCGCGATCTCTTCAAGCTCTATGCCGACGGCAAGATCCGCCCCCGCATTTCGGCGCGATATTCGCTGCGTGACGGCGGCAAAGCTATTCGCGCGCTGCTGGACCGCAAAGCGACCGGCAAGCTGGTGGTGGTGATGGAATGACGCTGACGCCCGAGACAGCGATCGTCGCCGCGTGGCTGATCTGGCTTGTCAGCTGGATTTTGGCGGCGGGCTGGAGCGCGCGTGTGGCGGCGCACCACGATCTCGGCGCCGAATCGCCCAGCCGCGTGCTGACGCTGGCGGCGATTGTCATGCTGCTCATGTCCTATTGGCCGGTTCTTTGGGGCGTTATGTGGCGCACTCCGCCGAGTATCGGTTGGGCCATGTTCATTCTCGTCGTCCTCGGGCTTGCCTTTACCTGGACGGCGCGCCTGCACTTGGGCCCGCTGTGGTCGAGCACCTCGGCGCCGACAGAGGATCATCGCATCGTCGATACCGGCCCCTATGGCATTGTTCGCCACCCGGTGTATGCCGGGCTATTGCTCGCAACGGTGGCCACCGCGATCGAGCGCGGCCGAGTCGAAGCGGTTGCCGGGGCGCTCGTGCTGGTCGCGGGCGTTTCCCTGCGCGCCAAATTGGAGGAGCGCTTCCTGCGCCGGGATCTCGGCGATGCGGCATACGACGCCTATCGTGCGCGCGTGCCGATGCTGATCCCGTTCACAAAAATATCCACTCGCCCTGCATCCGCCGAGTGAGCTCGCGGCGGCCCAGCATATCTCGAATCTTGGAGCCTCCCATGCATCGACGCAGCGTCCTGATTTCCCTCCTGTTCCTCGCCGCCTGCGCCACCGCGCCGGCGCCCGAGCCGGCTTCCGCGGGCTTCCAGTCCGACCGCATCAGCGTCGTAACGCGCGGGGCAGGCCCGGACGTCATACTTATTCCAGGCATGACCTCGCACCGCGATGTCTGGGCGCCGACGGCCGACGCGCTCGACGACACGCATCGCGTCCATCTCGTGCAGGTGAACGGCTTTGCCGGTTTCCCTGCCGCCGGCAACGCCGAAGGCCCGGTCTCCGCGCCCGTCGCTGAAGAGATCGCGCGCTACATCGCCGAGAACGATCTCGAACGCCCTGCCGTGATCGGCCACTCGATGGGCG
>CAZHWA010000659.1:0-1568 GCA_964536175.1 uncultured Terricaulis sp.
CGCTCGATCCATACGACGATGATCGGCCCCGGCAACGTGCGCGTGGAAATCCAGATCCGCACCGAGGAGATGGACCAGATCGCCGAGAACGGCGTCGCCGCGCACTGGCGCTATAAGAACGAAGCTTATGGCTTCGATGAAGAGCTTGCCGCCTCTGTGGGGCTCGACGCGCGCGAAGCCACGCGCTCGCTGCTGGAGATCGCCGAACAGGGGGGCGATGCGAACGAGTTCCTCGAGCACACCAAGCTCGAAATGTATTCCGATCACGTGTTCGCCTTCACGCCGAAGGGACAGCTGATCGCTCTGCCGCAAGGGGCCACGCCGCTCGACTTCGCCTATGCGGTGCATTCCGACATCGGCAACCGCTGCGTCGGCGCCAAGATCAATGGCGTCGAGCGGCCGCTGCGTACGGCGCTGCAAAATGGCGATGTCGTGGAAGTCATCACCGGCGAGAAGGCCGCCCCGGTGCCCGGTTACGAAGCCTTGACGAAGACGGGCCGCGCCAAGGCCGCCCAGCGCAAGCTCGAACGCGCCGCCCAGCGCGATGAATTCGCCCGCCTTGGCCGCGAACTGGTCGCGCACGCACTGCACCGCTACAACCACGAACTTGCCGACACCGCGCTGAAGCAGGCAGCCGAGCGGCTTGGCAAGCACGACGAGGAAGAGCTGTTCATCGCGGTCGGCGAGGGATCGCTCAAGGCCTCGGCGGTAGCGGTGGCGGCCTTCCCCGGCCTCGAGGCGCAGGTGCGCATCGATGAAAAACGCCGGCCGATGGAGCGTGAGAAGGCCAAACTCTATGTACGCGGCGGCGATCTGACGCCGGGCGTTGCGCTGCACTTTGCCGAGTGTTGCAGTCCTATCCCGGGCGACCGCATCATCGGCGTGCAGACGCCGGGCAAAGGCGTGATGATTCACACCATCGATTGCGACCAGCTGGAATCGCTTGAGGCTCAGACCGACGAGTGGATCGATCTGGCCTGGACGCACACCGCCATGGCCCGCACGCTGGCGGCCGGGCGCATTCACGTCACCGTTGAGAACAAGCGCGGGGTGCTGGCCGAGCTTTGCCGTATCATCGCCGAGAACCAGGGCGATATCCTCAATCTGCGCATGATGAAGCGCACGGTGGACTTCTTCGACATGCTGTTCGACATCGAGGTCGCCGATGCGCGCCACCTGACCAACATCCTCGCCGCCATCCGCACCAGCAAAGCGGTGAAGGAAGCCGACCGGGTGAAGGGCTAGCCGTTTCACTGCGACGCGCCGGGTGCTACATCCACTGCATGACTCAGGATCAGGTGCTCGACGAATTCCGCGCCGCCGGGGCGCTGCTAGAGGGCCATTTCATCCTCTCCTCGGGGCTGCACTCGCCGGTGTTCTTCCAGAAGAACGCCGTGTTCATGGACCCCGCCCGCACCGAGCGGCTGTGCAAGGCGTTGGCGGAGAAGGCCGAGGCGGCGTTCGGCAAGATCGACGTCGTTGTCTCGCCGGCGGTGGGCGCGATCATTCCGGGCTACGAAACGGCGCGCCATCTCGGCGCGCGGGCGATGTTCGTCGAGCGCGAAGGC
>CAZHWA010000660.1:0-1566 GCA_964536175.1 uncultured Terricaulis sp.
TTTCTAGCGCAAACCAGAAGTACGGAAATTGATCGCGGGGCACCGTCGCGTTTATGCCTAAGCGATACCAACGCAGCGCACGCCGAATTGGGGGCGGGAGCTGGCACTCGGAAAGGCTTTCTATGGCCTTGGTAGTCCGTTCGTCCAAGAATGGCTGGGGATCCTCGTGGTCAATCGCATCACCCCAAAACCGTATATCTCGCATTCCGCTCTCCGGGGTGCAGTCCACAATCTGCCGGATCCGATGGCGCGAAAAGGCTGATCCGCTTACAAACGCGAGCATGTTAAGACAGTCCCCCAATCTCTCTTCCGCAAGTTCCTTTGCCCCATCCAAATCCGGCGCATCGAAGTAGAGATGCAAAGACAGGAGAAACGGCGTGGAGTAGTCGGAGCGCGGAATATTCTTGATGAGGGCGCGATATAGTCCCTGCGGATGCTTGATCTGAAGGCGGACATCGTCTGCGACCACTGAGCATTCAGACTTGATCTCGTAGTTCGCAACGACTTGCATACCTGTTCTCCTATGCCGCGATGCGAGTCGGCCTCCAGCGACGTGCTGCGCGCCAATGTGCCACCTAACGATGGCGGTCAGCGGCGCCGCGAAGCGGCGTCCGCTGGACCGCGTTGTTCGGTCGCACTTCCCGCCCATGGTTTGATTCGCTTCAGCTCGGCGCCGAGTTGCCTTTCAGCAACCTCCGTGTCATGCGCCGCCTGTGCCCGTAACCAGTACCCGCTCGACAGGCCGAGGAAACGGCACAGCCGCAAGTCGGTATCAGCAGTAATGGCACGCTTCCCCAAGACGATTTCGCTGATGCGCTGCGCAGGGACGTCGATCTCCTTGGCGAGACGGTACTGACTGATCCCCATGGGCGTCAGAAACTCCTCCAGCAGGAGTTCACCAGGAGTAATCGGATCGAGCTTGCTCATGACGGCGTCACCTCAGTGGTAATCGACAATCTCGACGTCCTCGACGCCCGAGTCCGTCCACCTGAAGCAGACACGCCATTGATCGTTGACTCGAATGCTGTGCTGCCCGGCTCGCCGTCCCTTCAAGGCTTCGAGCCTGTTGCCGGGTGGAACCCTCAGATCCTCGATCCGGGACGCGATCTCCAACTGCCTAAGCTTCCGACGCGCGACCGACTCGATGTTCACGAACCGCTTGACGCGGTTGCCCCGGGACAGAGCCTCCGTGTCAGAACATCGGAACGACTTGATCACGGGGCATAGTAACGCCGCGCGTGACTACCGGCAAGCGCCACGATGCGGCCGAATAGACTGAGCTCTGCGCCGGGCGGCTCGCCGAGGTGGGTGAACAGCACTTTATCCATGACGACTACCTCGTTGCATACCAAGGACCACTGGCCGCCCGCGCGCAGCAGTGATGGGATGGACTCCCCCTGATCTTGATTCGGCATCATCGTGCCAGCTGTCGTCATGTGGTGTGACCGTCAGCGCCAACCAGGAGGAGTCCGAGATTGATGCTACGACCGTCGCCGTCGATTTGGCAAAGAGCGTCTTCGAGCTGGCCGTCGCCGATGGCCACTGGCGCATCGTCGATCGTGAAAG
>CAZHWA010000661.1:0-896 GCA_964536175.1 uncultured Terricaulis sp.
GAGATAAGTTCCGGGCTCCAGAAAATCGTGGGAACTCGCATTCCACCCTCCCAGGTCATCCCTTTGCCTCCTCTCAGCAAACCGGAGCTGCCACCATGTGTTCGAAAGGATAGCCAGGGACCATTGTCTGAAGTAAACACCACAATAGTATTATCGTCCAGCCCTCCATCTTTCAAAGCTGCCATAATCTGACCCACTCCATAATCAATCTCTTCGATCACGTCACCATATAATCCGCGCTCACTGCGATTCCGGAATGGTTCCGACACAAACAGCGGAATGTGAGGTAGATTATGAGCCAGATAAATAAAGAATTGCTTATCCTTGTGCTGCCTGATTTTTTTGATGGTTTCTTCGGTATATCTTTTGATCAGGGTATGCTGATTGGCCGGCCGTTCTACTATCGACGTATCGCGCATCAGTGGAACATTGTAATATTCATAAGGGATTGAATCAGCAAATTCCCAATATTTTTTTCCACCGGTAAAATCCATATCATTGGAATAAGGAATTCCAAAATAGCTGTCAAATCCGTTGTTCGTCGGTAAATACTGTAGATGGTGGCCTAAGTGCCATTTACCCACACAGGCCGTCGCATACCCTGCTTTTTTCAATTGTTCAGCCAATGTTATTTCATCTGCCGGAAGACCGTGAACGGAGTTGGGAAACAATACCCGGCTTTTGTCACTGCACATACCACTCCGTACTGGCAACCTTCCGGTCAGCAATGCTGCCCGGCTGGGAGTACACACACTGGCCCCCACGTAAAACTGGGTCCATTTCTGCCCTTCTTCCGCCATTTGATCCAGGTTTGGCGTCTTGATAGTTGGATGGCCAAATACACCCAGATCACCATAGCCCATATCATCCACGAAAATAATGATGAAATTTGGTTT
>CAZHWA010000661.1:906-1564 GCA_964536175.1 uncultured Terricaulis sp.
ATGTCGAAGGATACCAATAAAAAAACACTACATATTATTTTTATTGCGTCTAACCGATTCATAATCAAATTTTATTTAACTATTTAACCTTATTTCAAAACCTCCAATCCCATTATTAGAGGACTTATGTTTACCAGTGTGTGAATAAGTGCTGCGTAGAAAACATTGCGCGTTTTCCAATACACATAGCCATATGCCCATCCCGCTATAATAGCAAACCCCACAAATTCCACTGAACCTGAATGAAAATGGACCAACCCAAACAGGACACTGGTCATCGCCATGGCCAAATAATGATGTTGGAATCCGGCAAATAAATTGGCCAGAATATACGCTGCGATAAAAACCACAAATGAAATAACCATTGGGAACCAAAACAAGGGGTCGTGCATTAATATTCCCGTCCCCAGTGACAAAAGTATCATTACTATGGAACCCAATATCCAGAATATTACGGGACTTGGGGTTTGCCTGATCCTATTTGCCAACATATTTTGTAATAATCCCCTGAAAAACAATTCTTCAAATAGTGCTGTATGAAGAAATATAGTTAAGAACCGGATAAAAATTTCCTCCCAGGAACCGCGATCATTATTCCAGAATCCCTCATACACTATGAATCCAATATTGATTCCCACCACCATCACCAAACCAATAC
>CAZHWA010000662.1:0-1561 GCA_964536175.1 uncultured Terricaulis sp.
CCCATGCGACATGGGCGTGCTCTTCGTCGGCGCGGGCCATGGGGCGCACGTCCACGAGATCCACGATGCAGACCTGCACGCGGGCCGGAAGCGTCCAGACGTGGCCGGCTTCGTCGGCGTGCTTGTGGGGGCGCCCGCTGGCGACGATCAGCAGCGGGCCGCGGTAGTGGGTGCGCCAGGTGCGAATCTCGATGGTTTTGGTGTGTTCGGCGATGTAGGTCGCCCAAGGTTGGCGAACGGCGAGGGTTTTCATGCTGCCCTGCTCCAGGTGGTCCCGCGCGATCCGTAAGCTGTCGCGCGCGTCGATCCGGCAGGGTGGTTTTCCGCTGCGTCAATCGGGCCGTATGCGCAGCGCGCCAAGATCTGCGTGTGTTCTCCAAGCGCCTCGCGCCAAATGTCGTTTTCGCGATAGCCGTATCGCACGATGGCGCGCGGGCTCCGCATGGTGTTGATGTCGTCGTGCATGCTGGTCTCCATTGGGGGCGCTTGGCCCCCATTTCGTCAGAAGAAGGCGGCGCCGATCAGCAGGGCGCAGGCCAGGGTGATGATGCCGGCGAGGGTGCCGGCTGCGGCTTCGATCAGCTCGCGGTGGCGGGTGTAGAGGCGGAGCATGTCAGGCGCCCTTGATGCGCTTGATCGAGAGGTCGCGCAGGGCGGCGAGGTGGGCGGGGCCGTGGTAGCGGCCGCGGTCTTCGTCGCCGAATTGGGCCTTGGCCCATTCGAGGGCGGCGGGGCTGTAGTCGCGCGAGGTGAACACGTACAGGGCCGCGCCAAAGGCTTCGTTCCATGCGCTGCGGCTGAATTCGTAACAGTCGGTCATGCCGTCAAACGAGCCGGCGCGGTAGCGCTGGGCAATGGCGTCGACCTGGTCGAGGGTGGGGCCGTCCGTCCAGCGCACGTCGAGCGAGTTACCGCCGCTGTAGCGCGAGGTGCGCACGCTGAACTTGACGCCAGGCCAGCGGGCGCGGAGCTGCGCGCGAACGTTGTGCGCGGCGGCGATCAGTGCGCCGCCTTTGACGGTTTCGGGGTTGGCGAGCTGCGGGTGTTCGGCGCGCAGGCGTGCGACTTGTTCGGCCATCGGCACGGCGGGCGGTTCGGGGGTGGGCGCAGGCGCGGGCGCATTGATCGACCACACGTTGTCCGCGCGGCGCGTGCCTTTTCCGGTGATCGCGCTGGCCGCTGCAAACTGGGCCTTGATGGCCTCGCCAAGCGCGCGCGCGGGGTCCGCGTGCCAGTCCGGGCGCTCGCAGCTCTGGTACATCCAGCAGTCGACGGCGGCGATCAGTTCGGCCGGAGTGCGGCTGTCGGCATCGTGCGCGGTGATGTCGCAGCGGTGCGTGGTGTTGGCCTCGTTGTAGAGGTAGTTGACCGAGGCGATGTTGGTCGCCAGCAGGGTGTCGGCGATAGCCTGCGTTTTTTCGGGGGTGCCGACCATGCGCGCGTAGGCGGTGGCGATGGTGGCGACGTGAAAATCGGTGCAGATGTAGGCAGACATAGTGCCCTCCTGATCGCCCGGTTTCCGGCGGCGAGCCCGTGTGGCGATGGCCACGGCTCAATACTA
>CAZHWA010000663.1:0-1558 GCA_964536175.1 uncultured Terricaulis sp.
GCGCCAGGGCCGCCTTAGCTCAGCTGGTAGAGCGGCGCATTCGTAATGCGTAGGTCGCGTGTTCGAGTCACGCAGGCGGCACCACTCCCTCTCTTTCGAGCAATTTTGCAGACCGTCTCAAGTCGTCGCAAATCGTCTCGAACGCATTGATCGACAAAGGTTTTTACGCGTTTGGGGTGCGTCGGCTTGTGTCGCGTCCAAAAGCACGGCGTCTCATTGATTTTCAGCGCCTCGTTGGGAAATCGTTGGGAAGAAAAATGCCGATTTTGGATTTCCCAACACGGACGTTTTTTCCCAACACGAGCTCGGATTTTTCGAGGATCGCGCGATGCCCACCCCATGACTCGAACACGCGCCCTACGAAACCGCGCCTTCACTCCATACGGAGACGCTCATGAAACTGTCCGACCTTAAGTGTCGAAAGGCAAAGGCCGACGACAAGCTCATCAAGCTGAGCGACGGCGACGGGCTATTTCTTCACGTCTACCCGAACGGCAAGAAGCTTTGGCGGATGAGTTACAGGCACGCCGGCAAGCAGCGCGACATGGCATTCGGGCCGTATCCATTGGTCAGTCTCCTGGAAGCGCGCGAGAAACGGTACGCGGCTCGCAAGCTTCTGCTCGATGGCAAGGATCCCGCCGCTGAGAAAACGGCCGAGGAGGGCGCCGCGGCGCTCCGCGAAGAAACGACGTTCGCCGCATACGCGGACATCTATCTGGATCGTCTCGCTAAAGCGGGGCGATCGGCGCCTACGCTCAAGAAGTCGAGATGGATAGTCGAGGTATTGGCCCGGGACCTGCGCACTCAGCAATTGGCGGATATCACCCCGCGCGATGTTCTGCGCGTGCTTCGCGTTGTCGAAGCCAAGGGCAATCGTGAGACGGCGCGGCGAATGCGCGGGGTGCTCTCAGCGGTATTTCGTTTGGCCGTGATCGAGGACGTGATTCAAGTCGACCCATCGGCGCCACTGAAAGGAGCGCTTCTTCCGCCTGAGACAAGACACCAATCAGCGGTGACGAAGCCAGAGGCTTTCGGGGCTCTGTTACGGGCGATCGATGGCTATGAAGGACATCGGATAATCAAGATTGCTTTGCAGCTGCTGGCGCTGACATTCCCGCGGCCGGGCGAGCTGCGTCTGGCCCAGTGGTCCGATGTAAATCTCGGAGAGAGCCTTTGGATCATCCCAGCAAGCCGCACCAAGATGCGACGCGAACACCGCATTCCATTATCCCGCCAAGCGGCTGAGAAGTTTGAGGCGCTGAAGGAAATCACGGGAGGGGGCTCCTTGTGCTTTCCGTCCATCAGAGCGCTCGACAAGCCGCTCAGCGATGGCGCGTTGAACGCAGCGCTGCGCGCGATGGGAATAGACGGGGCCACCCACGTGGCCCACGGCTTCCGCTCCTCAGCGTCGTCATTGCTGAACGAGCATTCGGCCTTCTCCTCCGAAGCGATCGAGCGCGCGCTTGCGCACGGCGAGCCTGATAAGGTGAGGCGTGCGTACAATCGCGCCCAGTACTGGGACGAACGCGTCAGCATGATGCAGTGGTGGGCCGATTAC
>CAZHWA010000664.1:0-1557 GCA_964536175.1 uncultured Terricaulis sp.
ATGCCACGAGCGCGCGCGCAGATAGGTTTCGCGTGCGCCATTGGCGCTGAGCAGGCCGTGCAAGCGCCCCGCCAGCGTCGCGCATGCGAGCGTTGGATCGCGGCCGAGCATCTTGTTGAGGAGGGGCCGCAAGAAAAGGCGCGCGCAGACCAGCGCCGATGCTGGATTGCCCGGCAGCCCCAGCACCGGCACGCCGCGACAAATGCCGAACCAGGTCGGCTTGCCGGGCCGGACTGCAACCTTCTCCACGCTCAGCACAACGCCAAGTTCGCCGAGCGCGGCGCGTGCATGATCGTGATCGCCAACGGATGCGCCCCCGATCATGACGAGAAGGTCGCTCTCGCCCAGCAAGGGCTCGACTGCGACGCGCACGGTGTCGCGATCATCGGGCAAGAGCGGCGTCAGTCGCGGCGCCGCGCCTGCCGCTTGCGCCATTGCGGCCACGCCATAGCGCGTCGAATCGTAAACCTGATCCGCAGAGGCCGGGGCCCCCGGCAACACGAGTTCGTCGCCGCCGGAAAAAATCGTGACTCGCGGCTTCGCGACTACATCGAGGTCGGCAAAGCCCGCGCCTGCGGCTAGCATCAACGCGCCCGGATGAAGTGTTTGAGCGCGCTCCAGCAGCAAATCGCCGGCAGCGAAGTCGCCGCCTGCCGGACGGATATGCCGGTTCGGGTTCACTTTCGGCGCACCGAGCCAATCGCCGTCCCGCGCTGCATCTTCCTGGATCAGTATGGTGTCAGCGCCATCCGGCACAGGCGCGCCGGTAGAAATACGCACCGCTTCCCCTGTCCGCAGCGTGCCGGGATATCCGCGTCCAGCGGCGGATTCGCCAGTGATGCGCAGCCGCCCCGGCGTATCGACGGCGCGAATCGCGTAGCCGTCCATGGCAGAGGCGCGGAACGGCGGCTGGGTGCGCTTTGCGGCGACATCGCTCGCCAGCGTGCGCCCGGCGCATGTCTCAATTCTGACGCGCTCGCTTGGGCCAGCGTTCACCGCGCTCAACATGAGTGCGCGCGCCTCGGCAACCCTCAGCACGGCGCCTCGCGTACGAAATCGCCGCTCGCGCCCCCGGATTTCTGCACCAGTGCGATGCCCTCAATCACCATCTCGCGCTCTACCGCCTTCAGCATGTCGTAGATGGTCAGGCAAGCGACGCTCACCGCCGTGAGCGCTTCCATTTCGACACCGGTTTGGCCTGTGGTCTTTACTTGCGCCGTCACCACGAATGCACTTTGCGCGTCGTCGGCGCGCACCTCGACGACAATCTTGCTCAAGCCAAGCGGATGGCAGAGCGGAATGAGTTCGTGGGTGCGTTTTGCCGCCATCACGCCGGCGATCTCCGCCGCCGCGCGCACGTCTCCCTTCTTGGAATCTGCGGTCAGTGCACGCGCCAGTGTTTCCGGCTTCATGCGCACGCGTCCGCACGCATGCGCCTCGCGCGCCGTCGCCGGCTTGTCGCTGACATCGACCATGCGGGCGCGGCCGGCCTCGTCCAGGTGCGTCAGGCGCTCGCGCATTGTTCGTGCTCCCGGAGGCGTGGCATCAACTCGACCA
>CAZHWA010000665.1:0-1556 GCA_964536175.1 uncultured Terricaulis sp.
TCGACCACTTCCGGCAGGATCGGGCCGGCGTGCGTCCGGATGGCCTTTTCGAGCGTGGCGCGGCCGAATCTGGGGCCGGGTCGGGCGCCGTTGGGATTGCCGCTCGTGCCGGGTGCGAACTTCGCCATATCAGTCCTTCCGGTCGGGCAACCAGCTATTCATGCGGATCGCCGCCGTCAGGTCGCGGTCGAACTGGAACACATCGCCGAACGTGCGCGGGCTGCCGATCTGGCGGGCACTGGTTTGGACGGCGCGAACACAGCGCAGCAGCAGCTTCTCAACCATGCGCGCGTGTTCCAGCAAAGCGCCGTGCTTGGCTTCCTCGGTCGCCCGGCGAAGGTCGGCTTCGGCCTGCGCCAGCGCGGCGCGCTCGCGGTCGGGCTTGGCGGCGTCGGCGTGGTCGATGGCGTCGCGGTGCAAGCCTTCCAGCACCTCCAGATCGCCGCTCAGCGCCATGTACTCGGCGGCGTCGGCCTCGGTCGCTTCACCAGCCAGCCGGCGGGCGGTGATTGCACTGCGGGCTTCATTCGCGGCGGTGATGCGCTTCTTCAACTGGTCGGCGGCGTCCTTGGCTTCGGCGTGCGCGGCCTCGGCGATTTCGAGATCGAGCCGGCGGGCGGCAACTTGGCGGGTGTAGTGGTCAAACATGGGTCAGTTCCTCGGGTGCTTGATAGGGTTCCAGCGTGGCGGCGATGTCGGCCTCGAACTGGCGGGCGATGGGTTCGGCCAAGTGTTCGACGGCAGCGCGGCGGACTTCGGCGGTCAGGTCGGCGACGTGGGAAATTTCAGCGCCCAAAACCTCGGCGACGTCGTCGAGGCGGCTCAGGGCGGCGCGGTGCGCGCTGGCGTCTTTGTTTCCGGCGATGGCGGCGCGGATAGCCTGCTCACACTCGCGGGCGGATTGCTGGTGCTTGTCACGCTCGGCAGTCAGGCGTTCAACTTCGCGGCGCAGGAACAGCAGGGTTTCGGCGGCTGGCTCTGTGCGTGCGGTGGTGTCGGGGCCAGCGGCGCGCCTGAAAAACAAGCTGTTGGCGATGGTTTTGGGTTCAACTTTCAGCACGGACGTACTCCTTCTCGGTCTGGCGGGTGCGCTGGCGATGCAGCAGTTCGGCGCGTGCCACCAGTTGCATACCAGTTGAAATCATTTGCGCGCAGGTGCGTGCCATCCGGTCGATTTCGCGCTGACGGGCAGCTTCGCGGGGTGTGTGTGGGGCGGTCATAGCGGAAACGCAACGCCCAATGATTTCGTCAGCGCCTTCGCGCGGCGAACGGTTTCGAAGTCGTACAGCAGGCGCGACAGGCCGCCCTTGGACGGCTTGCGGGTAATCCGCGTGAACACCAGCGGCGCGGGTTTTTTCGGTTTGCCGGGCGCCATCGGCACGTCGGCGCGCTGGCTCTTGGTCAGGGGCGCGCTGATGCTGACGGAAACGAGTCTGGGGGGTGTTTTTCTGTTCATTCGGTGGTGCTCCTTGGGATTGCAAAACCGCTGCTATGCGGTTGCTTACTCATAAGTCAGTAATATAGGCGACACTTGGATGCTTGAAGAACGAGCGAAC
>CAZHWA010000666.1:0-1552 GCA_964536175.1 uncultured Terricaulis sp.
GAAGTCGCCGCTTAAATAATAAATATTCACTTCGCAAGTCTTGCCGCCAGAGCAGCCCGCCTGGGCCTTGCCCGTGGCGCTTAACCCCTCAAGGCCTACGAGGGCGCGAAACCAGACCTGGGAAAACATATTGTAATCCAATAAACCCTTGGCACTAAAAGCGGTGCCGCTCAGGGAAACCCAGGTTTCAGGGACGGTATCGCCAGAGTTGTCCACTTTCACTTTTAAAGAATCCATGGTGGCCCCCGCCATGAGACCCCAATAAAACGACCCGGAACTCTTTGCGGGGGAGGAGGCGCTGCCCGCAGTGGAATCGCGCTTTCTGCCCTGGCTCACTTGCGCGCTCCAGCCGGCTTGGGCCCGGCCTTTGCCCAACAGGCCGATGGCGCGATCGCCTTTGACGGCGCGGATCCTCACCAAGCCTTTTCGCTTTCCGCTCTCGTCGATTAAAACGAAAATGTCTCCGGCTTTTGCGCTGTCCCCTTCCAGCTGGATCAAGACCTTTTTCTTATCGACCTTACTGACTTTGGCCGCTTGAGCCTGAAAGCCAAAGAGGCAGAGGATCGTCAAAATGGTAGGCAGTAAAAGAAGCTGTCGACACATAGCTGTGACCTCACGAAGGGGTTGGTTCAATGTTAATTAATCCGTAAGGTTAACGCAAAACAATCGAAACTCGGACCAAAACAATCCGATGGGTTTTAGGCCTAAGTCCAGATCGTGAAATGCTTAAAACGGGATCTCTTCAGCCGCATCGAATGAGGGTTCAGGACCGAAATCATGCGATGAGATTTCATTGTCTGAATGGCGTTCAGCGGGACCCGCGGAAGCTCCACCAGCGCCAAGAAATTGCACCGTACCGGCCACGACTTCCGTTGAATAACGCTTTTGCCCTTGTTGATCTTCCCAGGAGCGGGTTTGCAGTCGGCCTTCAACATACACTTGGCGGCCTTTGCTGAGATAGCGGCCACAAAGTTCGGCCAACTTTCCCCAAACCACCACACGGTGCCACTCGGTGCGTTCTTGTTTTTGTCCTTGTTTGTCGTTCCAGGATTCGCTGGTGGCCAAGCTGAGTCGAGCGACCGTGTTGCCGCCGGTGACGGTTTTGACTTCCGGGTCCGCGCCCAATCGTCCCACCAAGATGACTTTGTTGACTCCGGCCATAAAGCCCCCTTTTTTAGTTCGTAAATGGTCAAAGAAAGGTTATCCACCAAGGCTCGCACCGGGGCCAACTAATTTTACTTTTTTTTAACGGCTGGCGCTGAGCGAAGGGGGCATTCGGAAATTTTGGGCGCTGGCGCGGAAACGATAGCGTGAGCCGGTTTCGGTGGCTGTTTTGAAGTTGCCCAATAAACCGGGAACAAAACCCAGCTCCTTATCCAGCTTGCTGCCGATATACACATCCACATTGAGTTGGTAAGCGCCCCAGATTACGGATATTTGGCCCGCGTCGCGGGAATCCAGCCTGAGATCCACTTCCCCTGTGACAAAGCCGCTTAAAAGATCCGAGCCGGATCCGAGTTCCGCCTGGGTGATTTGCAGTTTTCCGCCGCCG
>CAZHWA010000667.1:0-1551 GCA_964536175.1 uncultured Terricaulis sp.
ATCGCCTTCAAGCCGAAGCTGTCCGGCAGACTATTCTCTGTGGCGCTATCCCTAGGATCACTCCCGGCGGGCGTTACCCGCCGCCGTATCCGCGTGGAGCCCGGACTTTCCTCCCCGCCAGTATTTCGGCTCCGGCTACGAGGCCATGCGCAACGGTTGAGCCGAAATACAGGCGGGGCGGCCGTCCGGCCGACTGGCGCGTTCTATTTAGGAGGCAATCAATTGCTGCGCCAGCGATGCGAGGAGCATTTGCGTCTCGTCGTCGATCAGACCGTCCACGTTTGAAGGCCTGAAGCGGCGCTGAAAGGCGCGGAGCGCCGCGCGGGTGGCTGCGTCCATCACGCCCGTCATTTCCAGGCCGTAGCCGATCGCCACCAATTGCTGCTGCACGCGCCCAACGCGATCCTCGTGCGGGGCGGGGTGAAACGCGATTGCCCTGGGCCAGATCGAGACGCCCGCATCGGCAAGACGTTTCCAGGGAAACTTCTCGCCGGGATCGAGCTTGCGTTCGGGGGCGACGTCAGAATGGGCCACAACGCGCGCTGGCGTCAGCTGCGGCCAACGCACGAAAACATCCTTCAGCAATGCCGTCACGGCCTCGATCTGCGCGTCGGGAAAATCCGGCAGACCGAAATCATGTCCGCCATTGACGATCTCGATGCCGATCGAGCGCGCGTTGACATCGCCCTCGCCTTCCCAGTTCGACGCGCCGGCGTGCCATGCGCGATGCTCTTCCGGTACGAGACTATAGATGCGTCCCGCTTCGTCGACGACGTAGTGGGCGCTGACCCGTGGCAGCGGCGCGTCCTCAACGATGTCGAATGGCTGCCACGGTCCCGGATAGCGGCCGGCAACCGGCTCGGCGTCGGTTAGCCGCTGCAACGCCGTCTCGGCGTCCTGCATGCCGGTGTAGTGGAGCACAACAAGATCGATCGGACGCGTACGCGCATCGAAGTTCGGAGAGGATCGTTGGATGTAGCCCATCGCCGGCATTGTGCCGACGTCAGGAGGATCGCGAAAGCTCAGGCTTTGGACCGCGTGGCGGTTTCAACCACCCAGCCGGCCGGGGTGCGGTGGGCTTCCAGCACTTCGACCCCGCCCGCGTTCCGGCTGCGGCGTGGCGCAAGGCGCATGGCGATCGCCGCGCCCAGGATCATAATGCCGACCACCAGCGCAGCCGCAAAAGCGAACATTAACGCCAAGGCCGCGCCAATCGTGAGCACTAACAATCCCGCCGCGCGCACGAAAGCGCTCAGCGCGGTGGAACCAAAGTCAGCGCTCGCGTTCATTATGCCGGACTCCTCAATTCCAATATGGCCGGCCACGGTGGGGGTTCAATAAGGCGCCCTCGCGGCGCAAATGGCGCGCAGTTATTTCGCCCCGACGCTCAATTCCTCACGAATACGTGCGTAGGCTTGGTTGATGGCGGCTGTCTTGTCCCGAGCGATCTCCACAAACTCGGGCGGCGCCCCGCGCTGAAGCATGCGGTCAGGATGGTTTTCGGCGGCCGCGCGCCGCCACGCCTGCCGAACTTCGTCCATGGTCGCCCCT
>CAZHWA010000668.1:0-1545 GCA_964536175.1 uncultured Terricaulis sp.
CCGTCCACACCAAACGGTAGACGATAAGACCCGCCGCAACGGCCGGCGCATGCGAACTGTCAGGCGAAAGCGCGAGGATCGAAGCTTCGAACACGCCGATGCCGGCAGGCGCGCCGGATGCCGAGCCGAGCACAGCCGCGCCGAGGAACACGGCCATAAAGGCGAAGTAAGACCACCCGGCGTGGTCGGGCAGCAGGATGTAGAGAACGCCCGCGGCCGCCGCCCAATCAGCCATGCCCATGCCCACTTGCGCGGCGGCCATGCGGAAGCCGGGCGGCTCAAGCTTCAAACGTCCGATCCAGGAATTCGGGAGAATCTCTGCTGCGACTGCGAGCCACACGCCCGCGGGCGCAAGCAGCGCGACGCCGAGCAGGCGCCACATCCAGGCGGCGCCGATCGTCGCCTCCGCGATCTCGCGCGCTGCAACGACCAGCCCCAGCCCCGCCACCGCCGATCCAGCAATCATCACGGCCGCGCCCGTGATCGCCGAAAGACCGGCGATTTCGACGGCGTTAAGATCGTTCTTGAATAGCTGCGCGCGCGCCGCCGGCACGGTGGCGTATGAGAAGCCGACAGCGTTGCCCAGCGCGTACGCCGTGAACGTCGCGCGAGCGATGCGCGTCATGGGAATGTCGCGGCGGCCCAGGATGGAGAGCGCTATGCGCTCGCAGCCGATGAGGCACGCGTAAGAGACGACGACGAGGCCAATCGCGGACGCCACCGAGAACGCTGGGAAGGAGCGAAGCGCCTGCAGAACTTCGCCTGGGCTGTTTTCGCGCAGCTCCGTCCAGATGATCGCTGCGGCCGCGCCCATGAAGGCGATGGCGATGATGGGAGAAAGCCATTTCGGAATTGCAAAGCGCTTCCGCCAGGAGGGCGCTGTGGATTCCGTATCTGCTTCCATACCCCACCCCTTGCGCCCGTTGTTTTAGCGCGGCGCGTTCGGCGCTCACAACTGCCGCCGCGCCGCACCTCAGCGGCAACGGCGATAGACTCGCCATCTGCTGGTTTCGCGAGCAAGGCAGTAGGGCTCCCATGCGCGGGCGAACGCCTCGGTCGACTGCATGAGCTGCAGCCAATCCACCTGCTCTCCGAGCGGCCCGTCCGCGCGCACTACGGCGACCACAGCTGGCCGTTCGCGTTCAATGTCTTCCGCAAGCATGCTCGCCGCGCGCGCGCTCAGCCGTTCGCCCTCTTCCAGCGTTTCGGCGTCGTCTGAACGTAGCATCGCGCTTGCGCCGAACGCCATCCATTGGCTGCCCGTCCGCGCCGCCCACTCGGCTCCAAGCTCGGTGACCTGTGGAAATGTGCCTGTCAGCAACGGCGAGATTGTCATGAACGGGCCGCCCTCAGCGGCTTGCACCGCCCACGCCAGCTCGTCGTCCCGAATCTTGTCCCGATCAAGAAAGCCGGCGCCAACGGCGCCGCGCAAGAGCAGAAATAGAAGCACGCCGATCGCCGCGAGCTTGCTCGCTCTCGTCCAAATCACGCCTGCCGGCGCGCCGGCCACGCTGACGATCATCGCAAAGGACAGCAGCAAGCGGC
>CAZHWA010000669.1:0-1078 GCA_964536175.1 uncultured Terricaulis sp.
GGCCGCTGCCTTGTTCGTCGCAACGCCGGCGTTTGCCGATCCGAGCGACGACACCTCGTTCGATATCAACGCGAGCGTGCCGGCGGCTTGCACCATCGGAGAACTCGGCGATTACGATATGGGCGAGTTGGATATTGTCCTGACCGCAGGCTCCGGCGCGTTGACTCTGGCGGCGCTGGGCTCGAACGGCGTGGTGCGCACGCAGGATTTCTGGGTCAGCTGCAATGACACCAACCGCATGAGCATCACGTCTGCCAACAACGGCAAGCTGATCCGCGACGGCGCTGCGCCCACCGCCGAAGAAGCCGCAGAAGGCTTCACCAACCTCATCAGCTACGCGGTGACGACGACAAACTACCTCCCTACGCCGTACCAGCAGCCCAGCCTCAGCGACGGCACCGCTTGGCATCAGAACAACACGCGCGGCGCCATCCACAAGCAAGTCACGATGCTGGCCAGGGTCACGTCGCTCAATGGGCAAAACTCCACGCGTCGTCCACTGGCCGGCGATTACTCCGACACCCTCACCGTTACGGTGCAGATCGCCAATTGATGGACATGGAGTGGCGCGCAGCATGGCCGATGATTTCGAGTCGCCGGCCATCGTCTGTGCCGCCTCGCGCTTGCCGATGGCGAGGCGAAGTTTCTGCAGTTCGTTACTCGGAAGGGGGGGCTTGCCCCCCCTTCTTGGTCTATAATGCTCACGATTAGACCGCCGCCGGAGACGTTGCACATGCGCCGACTTCTTATCAGCGCGCTCCTCATCCTTTTCGCTGCTAGTTCTGCCTCAGAAGCCGCGCGTGTGACGCCGATGGCGATCGAAATGACGCCGACAGGCCGCGATTCTATTGGCCGGATAGAAGTCACCAATACCGACGACCGCCCTATCCCGA
This sequence comes from uncultured Terricaulis sp., assembly GCA_964536175.1. Taxonomy (GTDB): domain Bacteria; phylum Pseudomonadota; class Alphaproteobacteria; order Caulobacterales; family Aquidulcibacteraceae; genus Vitreimonas. The sequence goes on from CAZHWA010000669.1 coordinate 894, forward strand.
TGGAAATCAAAATGTACCGCGGCCGCATCGCCGAAAACGGCGACGTCGAGCTGGAACCGGCCGACGATCGCTTTGCCGCCTTCCCGCCGCAGGTGGTCTTGCCTGCGAACGGGCGTCAGATTTTCCGCATCCAGTTCATCCCCGATGGGCCGATGACGCAATCCGAGATCTATTATGCGAGCATC
>CAZHWA010000669.1:1088-1543 GCA_964536175.1 uncultured Terricaulis sp.
TTGCCGGTCGAGATTGAACAAAGCGGCACCCACATCCAGGTGCTTATGCGGTTCAACGTGCTCGTAAACGTTGTGCCAGAAGGCACGTCAGCGCAGCCCGTGGTAGAATCTGCGCGCTGGGTGGAGCGCGAAATCGAAGCGCCGCCTGGCGAAGAGGCTGCCGTGCAACGGCAACGAGGCCTGGAGGTTCGCGTGACCAATCGCGGCACCCGCTACTTTCCGGCCGGCCGCATTGGCTGGGAGGTGAGCGGCGCTGACGAAACGGGCGCCGAATTCCGCGAAACTTACGATGCGGGTGTGATGTCTGAAACTATCGGCATGGGCATCGTTGCGCCAGGGCGCGCGCGTGTTTTCTTCATTCCGATGGAGCGACGCCTTCGCGACGACAGCATCTCGGTAAGTTTCCGGCGCTGACGTCGGGCGCCAGGGAGGGGGGAGTGAGGCGGTATCTGTCG
>CAZHWA010000670.1:0-1535 GCA_964536175.1 uncultured Terricaulis sp.
GAGCGCGACATTCTCGAGATTGTCGGGCCAGACATGCCGTTCCTGGTCGACTCGGTGATGGGCGAGTTGGCTGACCAAGGCGTTTCCGCGCTGGCCATGTTCCACCCGCTGGCGCCGTCCAAATCCGGAGAAGGACGCGACTCCCTGATTCAGGTGCACTTACCGCATCTTTCGGCGGCGCGCGCCAAAGCCTTGCATGAAGGTGTCCGGGAAACGCTGAAGGATGTCGAAGCAGCCGTCGCCGATTACGCGCATATGCGCGAGCGTATGCTGCAGTGTGCAGACGAGCTGGTGTCTGCGAAAACCAACGCGCCTCGCGAAGACGTGCTGGAAGCGGTCGAGTTGCTGCGATGGCTGGCCGCAGACAAGTTCACCTTCCTTGGCGCGCGCGATTATGACTACGCGCGCGATGGCGATAGCTATAAGGCTGACGAACCGGTGATCCTGGAGGCGAGCTGTCTGGGGGTCCTCTGCGACGTCGAGCGTTACGTGTTGCGCAGCACCGCCGAGCCAATGGTTCTGACGCCCGAATTGAAGCGGCTGTTGGAGGAGCCGGAGCCGCTGATTGTCGCCAAGTCGACGCTACGCGCGCGCGTGCATCGGCGCACGGCTGCCGACTATGTCGGCGTACGCCGTTACAACGAGCAGGGCGAAGTTACCGGCGAGGTCAGGTTCGTCGGCCTGTTTACCAGCGAAGCGTTCACTGAACCGACGCGCAATATCCCAGTATTGCGGCGCAAGGCCGAGTGGGTCATGAAGCAGGCAGGCTTCACGGCCGGCGGGCATAGTGCAAAGACCCTGCGCAAAATCATCGAGTCCTATCCGCGCGAAGAACTGTGGCAGATGTCACGCGAGCAGTTGCTCGCAATCACCCGGGGCCTTCTCCACCTGCTCGATCGGCCGCGGGCACGGGTTTTTTTGCGCCGGGACCGTTTCAATCGCTTCGCCACGGCGCTGGCTTACATTCCGAAGGATAGGTTCAATTCGGAAGTTCGGGAGCGGGTAGGCGAACTCATTGCGCGCGCCTACGGCGGCCAGGTCGAGAGCTTTCAGCCGCAGCTCGGCGAAGGACAGCTCGCCCGCGTCCTCTTTGTGATTGGCGATATCGACAAATCGGCGCCGTCGCCAGATCTGATGGCGCTCGATGCGGAGGTGGCCGCAGTCACGCGGACCTGGGAAGATCGCTACAGTGATGCGCTGATGCGCTCCGACCTTTTCCACGCCGCTGCGCGAGAGGAGGCGGCCGACCGCTTCGAGAACGCGTTCACCGCTGCGTATCGCGAGCGTTATCCGGTCGAAGAAGCGCTTATAGATACGGCCGAAATCCTGGCTTCGGGCGATGCCGCGGCTATCCGCGTCCGCGCCTACCGGTTGAGCGGCGACGCGGACAACATCATGCGCTGCAAGTTCTACGCGCGCGGCGATGTGTTGGCCCTGTCGGCAGTCGTGCCGATTCTGGAGAATATGGGTCTGTTCGTCGATTCCGAGGTGAACTTCGAGCTACAGCTGAAACCCGGACGGCTGCACTCCGCCCA
>CAZHWA010000671.1:0-1513 GCA_964536175.1 uncultured Terricaulis sp.
TGTGGCGATCACGGACAATCCGCGCAAGCGGTTACGCGTTACGCCAATCGCCCCAGACCGATTGCATAACGCTCAACCCCGCGATCGCGGCCGTTTCCGCGCGCAGGATACGCGGTCCGAGCGAAACCGGAATGACGTAAGGCAAGCCACGCAACATGTTGCGCTCCTCCTGCGTGAAGCCGCCTTCCGGGCCGATGAGCAGGGCCAACTGTCTTGGACCGCCGGCGCCCCTGCCGGCGGTCCAAGAGCTCAGCGCTTCGCCAATCGGCGTTGCTCTTCCCATCTCCCCGCCCCACGGCGCGTTCGCATCGTCGCCCGCTTCATCGGCATAGATCAGCACCCGTTCCGCGTCCCAGCCATCGAACGCCTTCGCCAGCGGCAGCGGCTCAAGGATCTCCGGCGCCTCGAACCGTTCTGTTTGTTCGGCTGCATCCCGGGCGATGGCGTGCAATCGATCCAGGCGCACAGTTTCTGCGATCGTGCGCTGCGTGATGACTGGACGAATTCGCCGGACCCCAAGTTCTGTTGCTTTCTCGACGATGAGATCGGTGGCGTGCCGCTTTACCGGCGCGAACAGGAGATCGAGATCGGGCGGTGCGCGTCCCGGCCGGATGAAGCAGTCCACTTCGACGGTCACACCGCGCTTGCTTCGCGCGGCGATGCGCGCGCGCCATTCCCCATCCGCGGCGTTGAAGACGCGCAGGCTATCGCCTTCGGCCAGGCGCAGCACTGTGCCGACATGGCGCGCCTGTGCGTCGTCGAGCGCCAGCTTAGCGCCCTCTTTCAGCGTCGCATCGATCAGCAAACGGGGATTAGCCATGACCCTTGCTGCCCGCTCGGCCGTGCACGTGCAACACTCGGGAGTCCGCCGGACGCCTGCTGCGGGCGCCCGATTGCGCGCGCTGATTTGCCGGGCGATGGTCGCCGCATGGGCCACGTGCTCGACCATCCGCTGTTCACCGCGCGCCTGCGGATCGAACCCGTGACGCCGGCGCTCGCAAACGCTGCGCGGGCAGGGCAGGCCGCCTTCGCCGATGTGCTTGGCGCGGAGGCGCCAGCCGAATGGTGCGCCTCCAGCCTCCAGCTGCTGGCGCGCTCAATCCCCGAAGCCTGGGGCTCGGCCGCGCCGACGCGGGCGGTGGCCATTCATCGCGGCCAGGGCGCGGTGGTCGGCGATGTGCGCTTCGAGCCCTCACTTCGCGCCGCGCGGGAGTTCGAGATCGGTTATTCCATCGCCCGGAGCCGTAGACGGCAAGGCTATGCCGTCGAAGCAGCCGGGGCGGTGATCGACTGGCTGTTCGAAGATGGCGGCGCCGAAACGATCGTAGCCGGGTGCGACAGCCGCAACGTGGCTTCGGTGCGCACGCTGCGCCGGCTGGGTTTCTGGCTGGATTCCAACCCTGCCCATACCTTCTGGTGGGTGCTCACGCCGGACCTGCGTACGTCTACGCGCGCTTGAACCGGTCCGAACCGTCTGCTTGTGTGTCGGCCACGTAAGGGACGGGGGCGCGCG